>JANPBN010000172.1:0-5386 GCA_031430415.1 Dehalococcoidia bacterium | reverse complement strand
AGGCTCGGGTTCAGCGCCTTCGTGTGCGTGTCAACGCCGAACGCCAGCACACCGCCGGCGAGCATCGCCGACACCGCCACGCCCATCGCGGCGTTGTGCGTCGCGCCGGGTAGCGTCCGTAGCTCCCGGCGATAGATCACGAGCGCGACGCCGACGATCAGCAGAGCCACGCCCGCGACCTCGTTCCACGTGAACGAGGTGAACGGCAGCTCGAACGCGCCACCGCTATCGGCCGTGTCGCGGGCGTACGCGCGCGCCACCGGCAGCCGGTACGTGCGTGAGAGGTCATCGCCGTCGGAGCGCCGGACGGTCGCCTCGACCCGCCAGTTGCCCGATTGCGTCAGGTACGCACCCTGCCCGCGAAAGTCGCCGTCGGCGAATCGATTGAGCAGGATCTGCGACGGTGCGACGGTGCCGGCCACCTCGTCGTACTCGAATCGAAGCCGCGCCTGCGTAACGGTCGTGATTGGCGCGGCGTCACCAGCGTTCTGAACGGTGAGGCTGAACTCGTTGAGTCCGACCTGATTCGGTGTGACCTGCAGCGTCAGCACCACGCCATCAACCTCGTTCGACTGGCTGTATTTCGCGGCTGCCGCCGCGGTCGCCTGCTTGGCGGCGACCTCGCTTTCGGCGGTCGATGTCTGCGTCAGCACGCCGACCGCGGCGAACACCGCGAGCACTAACAGCGTTTCGGCGACGATCGTGCGCGCGAGCCACGTCTGAAGCCATCGCAAGCTGCTCGTCGGCGTGCCTCCCGTCGCCGTGGCACCCTGCTGGTACTCACCGTCGATGGCTGCGACGAGGCGGGGCTTGAGGACGAACGCATTGATTCCGGCGACGGCGAGGAGCGGCGCCATCAGCGCCAACTTGACGATCAGCACGCGGCCGTACGTCGTGTCTTTCAGCGCATCCCAGCTCGGTATTGCAACCAACCCGTTGAAGAGCCCGGTGCTCAGCACGGCGATCACACTGATGCCCGCGACGATCGAGAAGCGGTCGAACATGTTCGCCAGGTACAGCAGGCGCTCGTTGCCCGGCAGTCTGCGCCTGACTTGCCACATCACGAGCGGAAGCATGACCAGCGCGCCGAGCCAGGTCGCCGACGCAGCGAGATGGACGAAGTCGGATGTGACGGACCAGAATTTCCCGGTACCCGTCGCCGAATGGCTGATGAGCGAGTACGTCAGCATCGCCGCGATGGTTGCCGCGAGCACGACGGCGAGCCCTGCGTCCCGCTTGCGACGGCCCGTGGCCAGGAACAGCAGATCCGCGCCAGCGAGCGCCGCGAGCAGTGCCAGAAGGCCCGCTGCGTGGTACTCGCCGGTGCGCACGGTCGTCAGGTACTGCCATAGCGTCAGGCCCGTCTCGAAACGCCCGACGGTCAGAAGCACAAGGAACGCCGATGCGATGAACGACGCCGGCAGCAGCACATGGCTGAGGTTCACGAGCCAGCGATCACCCTCGTCACGCACGGCCTTCCGCGCGTCGTCGTCGAGGAAGTTCGCCGCGGGCCGAAGGACGACAACGGCGTAGAACGCTGCGCCGGCCACCGTCGCCAGCGCCGCAAGCGCGATCCACTTGAGGGCAATGTCGATGTTCCGTGGGAGTAGGTCGCCGCCGCCGCCGACCAGTGATGCGGCATTGTCGAACGACACACCCTCCGGATAGGTGCCGTCCGGGTTGAGGATGATGAACGGATACGTCCCGCTGAAACCATGCCCATCGACCGTGGAGACGTTACTCCAGTCCACGTAGTAGAGGCCCGGCTTGAGCACCGGCACCCCCACCGATGCGAACGCCGCGTCACTGTCGTCGAACTCCAGATCGCCCTCGTCGACGCGTTCCTGTTGAGCGTCGAGCACCGCGACCTTGGTCAGCTTCCGCTCGATCGGTTCACTGAAGCGCAGCGTCACGCGGGCGGGTGAGCGCGTCAACGTCTCGTTGTTCGCCGGGTTGCCGCGGATCAGCGCCGCGTGCGCTTCTGCTCGCGACGTGAGCAGCGGCGCGAGCAGAGCGCCGAGCGAGACGACGAGCAGCCCAACGGCGACCGTGACGCAACTCGTTCGAGCGCGCCCGGCGTTCATCGAGTCCTCCGGCGAGACGTGCGCCCACGATGCCACGCGAAATACATCAGCCGTCCTTCTTCGCAATCGTGCGCCACACGATGAACCCGGTGACGGTGACGGCTATCACGATCGAAGCGCCGATGATCCAGATGCGGCTGCCGCTATCGCCGTCGTCCCCGCCGCTCGATACGGGGGCGGGCGTTGGTGACGCGGCAGGCAACGATGGCGTCGCCGTCACGGCGCTTGTGGGCGAGGCTTCCGGTGTGTCCGCTTCGGCGCCGACGGCCGCAAGTTCCGCGTCCGCAGCAAGGTCGGATGCTGTCGGCTGTTGCCCGACGTAGAACGAGAAGGCGCCCTGCGCAGGATCGCCGTCCTCGTCGGAAATGTTCTCCCAGCGTACGACGTAGCGGCCCGGCGGCAGCGCGAGGCGCAGCGGAACGCTGACCATCGATCGATCGGCGTTGTCGATCGCCGAAGGGCCGTTGGTCACATCCGCGCCGTTTGCATCGGCGACCGCGACGTCGTAGGTTCCTGAGATCCTCTGGATGTCGTTGCTATAGGTGATCGTCAACGACGATGGAGCCGCCGCGACCACGGCCCCCCTGGCCGGCGTCGAGTCCTTGTAGCGCGCATGGGCGGAGGCGCTCGTCGCCGTCAGCAGAGCGCTGACGACGACGAACGCGACCGCGGCAATGGTCTTTCCGTTTTTCATCGACTACGGGGTACCGTCGGCGGCCGGCGTCGTCTCCGGCGCATCCTCGTGTTCACCCACTCCGCCGGCGTCTTCCGGCAGGTCCTTCGCGAGGATTCTCCAGACGTCCTCCCCGAAGTCGTGCGCGAGTTCGTGCAACTCGAACGCATGCCGCGCCGCGTCGGCCATAAACTGTGTCTCAAGCGCCTTGAGCAGGTCCGTTGCGTGCGTCTGCAACTCCGTGGCGTCAGCCTTGAGGGACGGATCCCAGTTCGTGAGCGCGAACACGCGGATCGCTGTACGCGTGTTGGGCACGAACGACGCGTCGACCGTGCCTAAGGCGAGCGAGTCGGACATGTCGTGCAACTCGAGCTTGTCCATCTCCAGGACGGCCGCCATCTGCTCGTTGCGCTGGATGCGCGCGCTTGCCTCATCGATGCTGGATTGCGACGCGCTGCTTGAACTGTCTGCGCCGTCATCGCATGCGGCGGCGAACAGCAGCGTGAGCGGAACGAGCGCGGCCAGCATGATGCCGTGCTTCAAACTTGCCATTGGTAGATGGCCTCCTTCGTGTCAGTGATTTTGTGGGCTACGAAGGTACGTACGCGCGGAGAGGTGGCCGCACCTCCGGTCGCCACGTCACGCCCAAAAGGATGGGCAGCGCGAGCAGGAGCAGTACCGACAGCAGCGCCGGCGACGGGACGAGTGAACCACTCGCGAGCATCTGACCCGGGCCGGCGGTGACCGGTGCGTCGGCGCAGGATCCGGGTGTGTCGTGGCAGTGGGATGCGTGAACCTCGGACGCAGCTTCTGCGTGGTCGCCGTCATGCGCCAAGTGTTGAACGAAAAGGTGATCGTACGGAAGCACTGCCGGCAGCACCGCGAGGAACGCAAGTACGAACGCGGCGACTCGCAAGGTGTGGCGCTGGGTTCGCTTCGAAGCTCGCCAGGGGCGGACAGTCCAAGCGAGCCAGCCTATGAACGCAAGGACGGCGAGGGCCACGGCCCACCCATCGACGGTCGTCACGGTGACGACCGACCGGGCAATGTGCAGCAGCGGCAAGTTAAACGCCATCAATCGCGGAAAAGTCTCCTCGGCGAGTATATCGCGCGCCACGCCGGTTTCCCGTGAGCCATCTGGCCCATCTTGCAGCCCGCACGGCACATACGTAGAATGCGCCCACACTCGGCTGGATGGCCTTGTGCTTCGAAGAGGAGGCGTTCACATGGCTCACGAAGATGCGCTGGCGGCGGTTCCGCTGTTCTCGCAGCTCAGCCGGAAGGATCTGTCCCGGCTCGGACGGGCTGTCGTCGAGCGCTCCTACAAGCGCGGCGAAACGATCGTGAAGGAGGGCGAGCAAGCGGTCGCGTTCTTCATCATCGCCTCCGGCAAGGTCGAGGTCAGTGGCACCCGCGCCAAGAAGACGCAGAAGATCAACGACCTTGGCCCCGGCCAGGTGTTCGGAGAAATGGCGCTGCTCGATGGTATGCCGCGCGCCGCAACCGTCAAGGCAACAGATGACACCGTGTGTCTCGTACTCTCGCGCTGGGACTTCGTCGCGGAACTGCGGACGAACCCGCACATTGCGGTCGGCATGCTGCCGATCCTGAGCCGCCGCCTGCGCGAGGCCGACGAGAAGCTCTACGAGACGTTCTAGGCGGCCACTCGGTTGAGCCGGGAGTTGTGATGGCACAGGACTGGGCGCGGCCCGTCGTCCACTGGGATCTGCGCGCAAAGGATCCCGAGAAGCAGCGCGCGTTCTATGCCACGATGTTCAATTGGGACATCGCCGAGGGCATCATCCTGAGCGTTCCGGCCGGCATCGGCGGCCCGGAAGCCATCAGTGGTCATATCGCCCCTGGCAACCCGGGCTTTGGGCTCATGATCCAGGTGCTGGACATAGGTGCTTCTCTGAAGCGCGCCGTCGAATTGGGCGGAGCCGTGGTCGCTCAACCGTTCGATGTGCCGCAGGGGGACGGTCTCCTGACGCTCGCCCAGATCACCGACCCCGAAGGCAACCCCGTGACGCTCGCGCAGCAGTAGCGAGCCAGCCCGTTACAGCACGAGCGACAGCGGCGTCTCTAACAGGCGCTTGATCTCGCCGAGGAACGCCGCGCCCTCCGCTCCGTCCGTCACGCGATGGTCCGCGGACAGTGCCACCTTCACGACCTGGCGCACCACGACTGCGCCCTCTCGGGCCGTGGGCTGCGGCATCACCGTCCCGACGCCGAGGATCGCCGTCTGCGGCGGTTGGATGATGCCGATGAGTGTCTCAATACCGTAGCCGCCCAGATTCGTGATCGTGAACGTGCCCGCCGTCACCTCGTCGGCGCGAAGGCCGCCGTTGCGTGCCCGGCCCGAGAGGTCTCGCGCCGCCGCGGCGATCTCCTGGAGTGACATCGCGCCGGCGCCGATGATCGCTGGCGCGATCAGTCCGTCATCGAGCGCCACGGCGATGCAGATGTGTTGTTGGCCCTGCCGCGTGACGGCATCGCCGGCGAGTGTGGCGTTGAACTGTGGATGTCGGCGGAGTGCCATCGCGCATGCTCGCACGATCAGGTCGTTGACGCTGACCCGCGCCGCGTCTTCAACGAGTTCGTTCATCTGCGCGCGCATGGCCATCGCGTC
>JANPBN010000171.1:0-2060 GCA_031430415.1 Dehalococcoidia bacterium | reverse complement strand
AACGAAATCAAGCGAGAGCTGGGGGTCGCATGAACATGCACAGACGCACGCTGCGCGACGCGCACGACGAATTGAGTCGCCGCGATCTCCTCCGCCTCGCCGGCCTCGGCCTCTCCGGCCTCGGCCTCGCCGCGCTCGTCGGCTGCGGCTCGGACGACGGCGCCGGCAGCGCGACCGCCACCCCCAGCATCGTCGTCGACCCGCCGCCCGAGACGACGACCATCCGGCTCCCCAGGAACACCCTCAATCCACGCTTGGCCCCGTTCTTTCTCGCCGACCAGTTCCTGCCGGCGGAGGGGTTCACCAACGTGCAGTACGTCAACTCGCCTGACGCCGGCGGCGTCCAGCAGCTCGTCGCGGGCGAGATAGACATCGGTATGCCCTTCGCGGCACGCGTGACGGTCGCCGCCGATGCGGCCGACCCGATTGTGATCCTGGCCGGCGTGAACAACAGCTCCTTCGTGTTGTTCGGCAACGACGGCGTGCGGTCACTGCGCGACCTCAAGGGAAAGAGACTCTACGGGAAGCGGGATGACGACACTTTTTGGACGCCGCTGCTGGCGTATGTCGGAATCGATATCGAACGCGAGGTTGAATTCGTTGACGTCAACTTTAACGAGATCGTGCAACAGGCGCTGGCGGGCGCGTTTGACGCTTGGGTCGTGACACGCCCTCTCGCGACGGTGTTCCGGACCGCCAAGATTGGACACGTCATCGTCGACGGCAAAACGGATCCGCCGTGGTCGCAGTACTTCGGCTCCATGGCAACGGCAAACAGAGACTTCGTCGAGAAGCACCCCGCAGCGACAAAGCGCGCCCTGCGCGCCATCTTGAAGGCAACCGACCTGTGCGCAAAGGAACCGGAGCGCGCCGCCCGCTACCTCGTGGACAAAGGTCACTCGGCGTTACCCTATGATATCACCCTCGATGCGATGAACGGGCAGTCGTACGCCGCTTGGCGCGAGTTCAACCCCGAGGACACGATGCGGTTCTATGCGCTGCGGCTCAAGGACGCGGGCCTCGTCAAGAGCACCCCGGATGAGCTGATCGCCCGCGCCGCGGACTGGCGCTACCTCAACGAGATCAAGCGAGAGCTGGGGGTCGCATGAGCACGAAGCGTCTCGGGCTACGCGAACTTCAGCACGAACTCAGCCGCCGCGAGTTCCTGCGCGTCGCTGCCAGCGCGGGCGCTGTCGGTGCGGGCGCCGTGATGCTCGGCGGCTGCGGCTCGGACGATGCCCAAGGCAGCCCAACGAGCACGCCCGGGATCGTCGTTGACCCGCCGCCGGAGACGACGACGATCCGGCTCCTCAAGTACACCGGCCTCCCACGCTACGCCCCGATCCTCCTCGCCGAAGAGTTCCTGGCGGCGGAAGGGTTCACCGACGTGCAGTACGTCGAGGTGGCGGCCAGCAAGGACCAGGGCCTCCACCAGATGGCGGCGGGCGAGATAGACGTCGGTCTCTTCGTCCCGCAGTCGCTGATTGTTGCCGTAGATCGAGGGGACCCGCTGGTGATCCTCGCGGGCGTGCACAGCACCCTCTTCGAGATGTTCGGCAACGACAGCGTGCAGTCACTGCGCGATCTCAAGGGAAAGACCATCTTGGGCACGCGGGATCCGACCGACCCGGCTAACTCCTTCTGGGCAGCACTGCTGGCGTACGTCGGCATCGATGTCGAAACAGAGGTTGACTTCGCCGAAATCGCCCCAGCCGATTTCATACAGGCATACCAGGCGGGCAGGGTTGACGCGTGGCTCCTGACACGCCCTTACTCGACGGCCTTCCGGAACGCGAAGATCGGGCATGTCATCGTTGACGGCCTGGTGGACCCTCCGTGGTCGCAGCAATTCGGCGGTATGGCGACGGGAAACAGAGATTTCGTCGAGAAGAACCCGGCGGCGACGAAGCGTGCCCTGCGCGCCATCTTGAAGGCGACCGACGTGTGCGCGAAGGAGCCCGAGCGCGCCGCCCACTACCTCGTGGACAAGGGCTACACGCAGGTTACGTACGAGATCACGCTCGATGGCATCCCCGGACGCGCGTATGCCGCTTGGCGGG
>JANPBN010000170.1:0-7094 GCA_031430415.1 Dehalococcoidia bacterium | reverse complement strand
AAGCTGCGCGTCTGAACATCGCCGAGGACGAGGAAGTCATCACCGAAGAAGTAGTAGTCGAGCGTCGGCACGTGGATGCCGACGACGAGGCCGAGCACGAGCAGTAGTGGCACGTGGCGCGCAAGTTGGCGGACAGCAGTGACCAGCGCCCGGCGATCGGGGCGGGCAAACAGTGACGCACGGGTAGCGGCGACGGCCATCGGGACGGGTATCTCCGGGTGTGCATGCTCGCGTCGCGTTCGCGTGCCAGGGCGGTGTTCTGCCGATCCTAGCATCGGCCCGGTGACGCGGCAATGCAGAGCATGGGCTCCGTACGCACAATCCAGGGCGAAAGATCAGCGATGTAAAGCGGTTCGGTTGCCCCGGCGCGGCGTCGGCGGCGGTTGTGCGCCGTTGCCCACGTTGGAGTCGCGCTCGACGAGCCCGAGGAGCACGGCGGCCGGGCGCGCCAAGAGTAGCGTGAGAGGGATGTAAAGCACGCCGATCCACAGGACGTGCCAGGCGAACGCCGCATGCTCGGCGCGCATCGTATGGGTGACGGACCGCATCGGCTCATTGATGATCAGCACGGTGTAGGAGATCACGCCGATCCACGCAAACACGCGGCCCGGCACGCTCACTTCGAGCTTGCCCGGGACTTTCATGACGAGCGGCAGGAACATCAGCGACATGCCGAGAACGAGCATGGGCGCCTGCAAGACGATCGCCGAGCCGCGGAATGGATCGAGCATGCAGCCGCCGATGAAGAGCATCAGGCCGATGAAGACGATGCCCGCGATGTCGAGGGGCGCCTGGGTGTACTCCAGCATGAGTTGAGGGCGGCGCACCATGAGGTAGCCGCCCGCCATACCGACGGCAAACTCGAAGATCCGGAAGGGCGCCATGGTCTCGACGAGATGGGCGCTTTCGAAAAGGTTGCCATCGATCGCGACCGTCGCGCTCACGAAGAAGAGTTGGACGCAGAGTGTCGCGAGCAGGAACAGCCATGGACCAATTCGTCTGAGAGCCGACCACAGCAACGGAAACAGCAGGTAGTATTGGACGATCACCAGCACGAACCAAAGCGAACCCTCAGGCGCGAATCGCCACTCGTTCCGAAAAGCGCGTGGAACCATCAACGCGCCCGCGAAGATCTGGCCACGGTCGAGTGTGACATCGCCATGTGTGTAGAAGTGCCAGAACGAATCGCCGCCCTCGCGCTGCCACTGCACGAAGGCCAGTCCGGCGAGGAACACCAGCGTGTAGGCGAAGCCGGCCCAGTACGGGATCATGACGCGCCGAAAGCGCTGCAAGAAGAAGCGCGGCGCCTGGGACAGCAACATTTCCCTGCGCATCGCCGCGAGCGTGAGCGATAGGCCGCTGAGGGTCATGAACAGCGGTACGCCCAAATAGCCCGTACGCAGCACGGCATCGCTCAGCGATGTCAGCGCGCCTGGGAATTGCGCTTCGGCGAAGGCATCAGGCACGGCCTTGAAGGTGTCGCGAACGGACAGGATGTCGGGATACTGAACATCGGTGTAGAGGTGATAGAGGACAACCCACATGATGGCGAGGCCGCGCAGGATGTCGATCGCGAGGATGCGGCCCTGTGTCGGCACGAGCGTGGTGGCGGGACTGGACGCGACGGTCTTCGCCAATGCAACCCTCGGGCCTAACGCTGGCGAGTGCGTGCAGCGCGAGCCTAGCTCCCCGCTTCCACCAGCGCGCGGTATGTGCCGCGGAAGAATACCAGCGGTTTGCTGTCACTCACCATCGCTTCATTGACGACCTCGCCGACAAAGATCGAGTGATCGCCGCCGTCAAGGACGGAAGTGACCCGGCATTCCATGAACGCGAGGCAGTCTTCGAGGATCGGCGCGCCCGTCTCTCCCAGGTGAAACGCCTGACCGCGTAGTTCGCCCAGTTGCGGCTCGGAACGCTTCGCGAACAGCCGTGAGACATCCTCCTGATGCTCAGCGAGAATGTGCACAACGAAGACCCCGCCACGATCGAGGAGATCGTGCGTGTGGCTGCTCCTGTCGACGCAGATCAAGAGCATGACGGGGTCGAGAGAGAGCGATGTGACGGCGTTGGCCGTCATGCCCTGCAGCTGGCCATCGGCCGCGGTCGTGATCACGGTCACGCCGGTCGCGAAGTTGCCTATGATGGTTCGATATTCCTGGGGGTCGACGGGCACGGCCCACTCCCTGCACGCAACGGCAACACACGCGGGACTCGCGCGAAACTATAGCATCGACGCGCACGCAGGGTCGCCTCGCGCCGCTACTCGTCTTCGAGCGGGATGATGACGCTGCAGTGCTGGGTGTTGATGAGAATGAACGTCGCCGTGCTTCCCTCGCCCTGCAACTCGCCGCCGTCGGTGGCACGGATAGTGACGTTGGTGAGGAGCATGAAGCGCTCTCCCGTCGCCGCATTCCGGAGCGAATCGCTCAGCCGGACGCCGGGCGGGTGGTGGTACTCGCCCTCGGCGATGCCAGAGGGCGTGAAGACGCGGACACGCGTGGTCTTTCGTTCCATGTACTCGGGGCTGCCGGGCGCTGGACGCAGATCGTTCATGGTCGCGCCTCCCTTCTTGAAGGATCATCGGCAAGACCGGCGGCCAGAAGATGCGCCACATCGTTCAATTGCAGCACCGTGCAGTCGCCATTACTGTTTATGTCAATCACGGTGCGGGCTGCCACGCCATGCTTGATGCGCCGAAATCCCGCCAGCGGCAGCCCGAGTGCGCGGCACACCAGCGACAAGATGACGAAGTTGTGCGCCACCACGGCCACGCTGGTGTCGCCGTGCTCGGCAAGGATGCGTTGGACGGCGCCCCAGCAACGCGCCTGGACCTCGGCCAGCGTCTCGCCACCGGGCATCCGCGCCTCGGCCGGATCGGAGAGCCAGAGTTGCAGGAAGCCGGGATAGCGCTCACGCATCTCCTGGCCGGTGAGATGTTCCATCTCGCCGACATCCATCTCCACGAGATCGTCGTCGATCGTGACCCCCAGACCTGTGCGCACGGCGATGGCATCGGCGGTCTGGCGCGCACGCAGGAGCGGACTCGCATACAGCGCGGCGGGCGGCGCGACGAACGAGTCGGCGAGCGCACGCGCCTGCAGTAGTCCGCGCGCGTTGAGGGGCACATCGGCACGGCCGAGCGTGAGTTGCCCGCGATTGTGTTCCGTCTCGCCGTGCCGGAGGAGAATGAGGCGCATCAGGTGTCGTACTTTCCCCGTCGCCTCAGTGCCTCGCGTGAGGGCGATGTGCCGGCCAGCAGCAGCCGCGTGCGATGGATGCGCGGAGGGGCCGGCAGCCCCAGCGCGGCGACGACCTGCTCCGGGCGGCCCGAGCCACTGTTGTCGTTCTTGAGCACCATCTGCAGGCGGGCGCCGTCGCCGAGCGCGGCCGCTTCGAGATCCTGCACCTGCGGGCGAATGTCGTACTGGCGCACTTCTTCATCGCGGCGATGTTCCCATGGAACGCTGTCGCGGGCGAGGAACGCTTCGACCGCGGTCGCGGCATCGGCGATCGATGTGGTGGGCAGGTCGACGTCGTAGGCGGCGAACCGGATGTCCGCCTGGAGTGACGGGAGGGCGACGCCCACCTCGAGCACTGACGCAATGCGGACGGCCGGCGGTAGCTGGGGAGTTACTGCGTCGGTGAAGGCGCGCGGCATCATCGACTCCGCGAGGAAGACGTCCATCAATTCGGCGTCGCTTGTCGTCCCGACGGGCAACGGCGCAGCGAGGGCGATCTGGGCGTGGGGCGAGAAGCCCTCGGTGTACGACATCGGGACGTTGGCACGCCGGAGCGCCCGCTCCCAGAACCGCATCATGTCGAGGTGGGTGATGTACTTCATCTCGTCACCGCGAGAGAACGTCACGCGTAGTCGCTGTGCTTTCATGAGACGGTCACCGCAGAGGCGGAAGACGATTCAACGCAACGGCGCAAAGGCCGCAGGGTTGGCGATTGGTCAACCGCGGTGCCTACGCTGCTTGCGTCGTGGCGTTCAGATTGCGTCGTTCGTGCTCTCACAGGCGGGTGATGACGACAGATTCGATCTTGACGCCCTTCGTTTCGGTTACGGCGATACGATAGCCGTCGACCTGGAGCAGTTCGCCTTCACGCGGGATGTGACCGAGGCGATCGAGGACGAGGCCGGCGACCGTCTCGTAGTCGCCCTCCGGGAGTTCGATGCCTAGTTCATCGCGAACGTCGTAGATCGTCATGCCACCATCGACGCGCGTCGTGTTTTCGTCGATCTCCGAGAACTCCTCGGTGGACATCTCGAGTTCGTCGCCGACGAGCCCGACCATCTCCTCGATCATCGCCTCGAGCGTGACGATGCCAGCGACGCCACCGTATTCATCGACGACGATGGCCAGTTGCTGGCGTTCGGCCTGCATCTGAAAGAAGAGCGCGCTGATCAGCTTTGTCTCGGGGACGAACGTGGCGGGGCGGAGGACCGGCGCGATCGATGACTCCGGCGTGAGTTGGCCAGTTGCGAGCGCACGCAGCACGTCCTTGATGTTGACGATACCGACGACGTTGTCGACGGTGTCGTCGTACACGGGAAATCGCGAACGCGGCGACACATCGAAGGTCTCGTAGAACTCACGCAGCGTCTCGTCCTTCTCGAGCCAGACGACCTCAGTGCGAGGGATCATGATCTCGTTGACGCGGCGATCGTGGAAATGGAACACGCGATCCAACATCTCGGCTTCGGCCTCGGCGACGGCGCCCTCTTCGGCGCCGATATCGATGAGCATCCGGAGTTCGGCCTCGGTGACCGTCTGGGTGACGCCACCGCGCGAGATGATGTTCGGCAGCAGCGCGAGGCCGGCGATGAGCGGGCGCATCGCCCAGACGAGCGCCTGTA
Source organism: Dehalococcoidia bacterium (assembly GCA_031430415.1). Lineage (GTDB taxonomy): Bacteria > Chloroflexota > Dehalococcoidia > DSTF01 > JACRBR01 > JANPBN01. The sequence continues at coordinate 2,230 of JANPBN010000170.1, read as the reverse complement.
CGGGCAACGCCACGGCGTAGGCTATGCGCTCGGCGCTCCGCGAGGCGAGCACCTTCGGCGTGTATTCGCCGAACTCGGTCGAGATGAGCGGAATCGCGACCAGTCCGAACAGGAAGCCCCAGTAGCTCCCGAAGATCTCGGCCGAGGCGGCGGCACCCGCGGTCGCCAGGACGAACGTGGCCACGTTCTGGAGAATGACGATGACGCCGAAGAACACATCCTGTTCGCCCTTGAGGCGCTCCACGGCGCGGGCGGAACGGCTGCCCGCTTCGGCGGCGGCGCGGACACGAATGCGATTCGCGGCGACCACGGCGATCTCGATCGCATTGACGAGGGCGAAGACGATCACCCCGACAACGAACAGCGCTATCGAAAGGGGCAACGGGATGGTGAGTGCCGGTTCAGCGAGGAGCCCGGGCAGGCCGGGCAGCGAGGGGAGTTCTAGCATGCAGCGGGTGCGGACTCGCGGCCGCGTGGCCGGCGCGCACCTGGCGCCGGTGCGCGCATCATATCGTATGAGGGGCAGGGGCTGGTGGCAGGGCTCAGTGAGCGCCGCCCGCGTGGGTGTGGCCTTCGAGGCCATGCTCGAACTCGAGAACCGTCGACGGACCTTCCTCGAGTAGCGTCTCTTCGATGAGACGCATCGAACGCTCACACCACTCGACATAGCTGCGACGGTAGGCGACGGCCATGTCGAGCGTCATGGTCCAGTAGAGCGTGCGGGCTGACGGGGGCTGGGCGTCGCTGGTGAAGTGCTCGTGTTTGGCGTGGTCGATTCGCTCGCGCAGGACCGTCTCGGAGAAGGCGATCATCTTTTGGTGCTCCTCCATCTGGCGGCGGAGGAGGACGAGCATGTCTTCGGCCGGCACCTCTGGTCCGAAGAATATCTTGATCATGAAGGGATCGCGCAGATCTGCAGGCGGCTGTGAGACGCGCAACCAGCGAACGAACTCCTCGCGGCCGGTGGCGGTGAGTTCGTACACCTTGCGGTTGGGGCGAGTGTCCTGCACCTCGACGTGCTTGTCGACGAAGCCGTTCTCTTCGAGCGACTTGAGCGTTGGGTAGATCTGGCTCAACTCAGCGTTCCAGAAGTGCTGGATCGACGAGTCGAAGAACTGCTTGAGTTCGTACCCGGTCATCGGTTGGTACGTGAGCAGACCGAGCAGAGCGTGCTTGAGTGACAACGTGGATCTCCCGCGCCGAAGGTACCGGGCGGCCCGGGGTAGGGGCTAGGCCCCGTGGTTTCCGGCGAATGACGCGGGCGGCGTGCTCGCACCGAGGCGGGCAGCATCGCGCTCGGCGCGGTTCAGGTCGTGGAGTCGGTGGTTCCACTCAAGCTTCTTCGCCTCGAGTTCGCGCAGGTCGCGCATCACGAGGTACATGTCGGGTGCGAGTGTGGCGTTCAGGTCCAGCACGGCTGAAGCTCCTTCCGGTCGAGACAGTTCGGGCCGTATGGCCCTTTCATATATCGACACTTATATATAGCTCAGGAGATAGGGGATCGCAAGGTTTTTGAAGCGAAAACGGCGCAATTCACATTCTGTTAACCTGCAGCCAGCTTCGACTGTCGTCAAGGAGCGAGGACGGCGGGGGCATCCGAGTGCAGCGGAAGCAGCCGACACGCTCGAGGTACAGTGGGCCTGCATCTTCGACAAGCCTCGGCGCTCGACGGCGACACTGACCCTTGCCCGCGGGTACGGCGCCCGCGACAATCCCATCTGCGCGCAAGAAACCGCCATCTCCCCCCGGAAGGTGAGACCATGAAGATCCACGAGTTCCAGGCCAAGGCTGTGATCGCCGAGTTCGGGGTGCCGGTACCGAAGGGGCGCGTCGCGACTTCGGCCGACGAGGCACGGGCGGTCGCACAGGAGCTGGGAGGCAAGGTCGTCGTGAAGGCGCAGATTCACGCCGGTGGACGCGGCAAGGGCGGCGGCGTGAAGCTGGCAAACTCGCCGGACGAGGCCGCACAGGTCTTCGGTCAGATCATGGGCATGCAGTTGGTCACGCATCAGACCGGACCGCTGGGGCAGAAGGTCAAGACTGTGCTGATCGAAGAGCAGATGCCCACCGCGCGCGAGCTGTACTTGGCGGTGCTTATCGATGGGGCGATCGGCAAGCCGGTGATGATGGCGAGCGCGGCTGGAGGCATGGACATCGAAGAGGTGGCGGCGAAGACGCCCGAGGCGATCTTCCGCGTGGCGATCGATCCGGTGACGGGATTCCAGCCGCA
>JANPBN010000169.1:0-3676 GCA_031430415.1 Dehalococcoidia bacterium | reverse complement strand
CCAACGGCGGCGAACCACGCCTGGGATCGTGCCACGTCGTCCATCGTCGTTCCGGGAGCGGGGCGCAGGCGGATCCGGGTGAGAAACTCGATCGCGACGAGCGGTGAACTCACCGTTCGAGCACCGCGTCTTGCTGTTTGTCGGGCACGGCGGCGGATGCGAACGTCGCCATCCCTCGCGGAATACGCAGCGCCGCGTCGAGCAGCGCCAACGCCAGCGCCGCCCCCGTGCCCTCGCCCAGGCGAAGGTCGAGGTCGAGCAACGGCCGCAGTTGCAGATGGGCGAGCGCATGTCGATGCCCCGGCTCGGCGCTGAGATGGGACGCGAGGAGATACTCCCGGCACGCCGGCGCCATCGATGTGGCCACAAGGGCCGCGGCCGTCGTCGGATAGCCATCGAGCACAACGGGAACGCCGTGCGCGGCGCCGCCGAGAATGACGCCTGCAAGCAACGCCGTCTCGCATCCGCCCAGCGCGGCGACGACGCCGACTGGATCGTTGGGGGTTGGCGCGTTGACCTGGAGGGCCCGTTCGATTGCAGCGACCTTTCGCCGGAGTCCTGTATCGTCGACGCCGGTGCCGCGACCCGCGACGTCGCGTGGCATCGTGCCGGTGTACAGCGCCGTCATCGCTGCCGCCGACGTCGTGTTGGCGATGCCCATGTCACCGAGGCCCACCGCGGTCGCGCCGCGGCCAGCCGCTGCGGCGGCGATATTGATACCGGCGGCAATGAGTGCCTCTGCGTCATCGCGGGTCATCGCCGGCCCGCCGGTGATGTTCGCTGCTCCGAACCCGCGCTTGCACACGACGAGACGCGCGTCGTCGATGTCGGACGCGACGCCGCAGTCGACGATCGTCAGGCGTGCGTGCGCCTGCCGCGCCAGGACGTTGATCGCGGCGCCTCCGTCGAGGAAGTTCCGCACCATTGCGGCGGTCACGGCTTGCGGGTAGGCGCTCACGCGTTCGTCGGCGACGCCGGCGTCGGCGGCAGCGACGATGATCTCAGCCGCGCCGGGGACGGGGGTCGCCTCTCGCCGGATACCGGCCGCCCAGATGTGTAGTTCTTCGAGACGCCCAAGTGCGCCCGCCGGCTTCGTCAGATGCGCCTGGAACTCGAACGCGCGGTGACGTGCGACCGCATCCGGCACGCGTATCGCGGAGATCGCGGCGGCGATGGTGTCCCGCGCACTCAAAACTCGATGCCCGGTTGCGCCTTGAGGCCCTGTTGGAAGGGGTGCTTGATCTCGCGCATCTCCGTCACGAGATCGGCGAAATCGATCAGCTCCTGCGGCGCGTCGCGGCCCGTGATGATGACGTGCGTCCGCGCCGGACGCGCCTTGAGGAAGGCGATCACCTCATCGACCGGCAGCCAGCCGTAGGTCAGGGGATACGTGAACTCATCGAGCGCGACGATATCGTACGCGCCCGAGCCGATGCGTTCTTTGCACTGCTCCCAGAGTGTGCGCGCAAGTGCCTTGTCCTTCTCGATGTCCTTCGACAGCCAGGTGAACCCGCCGCCAAGCGAAACGATCTCCATCTCGATCTTCTTCGCGGCCTTGTTCTCGCCGTAGTTGGATGTCGTGCTCTTGATGAACTGCAACATGCAGACGTTGTAGCCGCGCCCCCACGCGCGAAAGAGCACCCCAAGCGCCGCCGTCGTCTTGCCCTTTCCGTTGCCCGTGTTGACGACAACCAATGCCTTCCGCGGCGTCTTGGAGGCGGTGCCTTCGTCGCTGTCGCTCTTCGTCGTTGTGTCGTCGCTCATCGTGTTGGCTCCTGCACGCGTTCCCGACGGCTCTGTGGTACGACCTCGGGCACGACGATCGGCCGTCCGCTCCCCGTGTCTTCGATGACGCGCACGGCCATGCCGTAGGTCCGCTCGATGACGTCGGCGCGCAGGACGTCGCGCGGCGACCCCTCAGCGGCGACGATGCCCTGGCTCAGGAGCACGATCCGGTCGGCGAACAGCGACGCCAGTGCGAGGTCGTGGACGACGGCGACCACCGCGAGGTCGTGCTCGGCACAGAGGTCGCGCATCAGGCGGAACGTAGCGACCTGGTGTGTGAGGTCCAGGTGCGAGGTCGGTTCGTCGAGCAGCAACAGGTCCGGTTCCTGCGCGAGTGCCCTCGCGATGACGACGCGCTGGCGTTCGCCGCCCGAAAGTTCGTCGACCGGACGGGCGCGGAGATCCCAGCAGTCCGCGCGCTCCATTGCCGCGCGAACGACCGCGACATCGTGGCGGCCTTCCATCTGCAGCAAACGCAGGTGCGGCGTGCGGCCCATCAGGACAACATCGAACGAGGTGAAGCGCTCGGGCAGCATCGCTCCCTGCGCGACGACGGCGACGCGCCGCGCCAACGTCGCGGCGCCAATCGCGCCGATGTCTGCGCCGTCGATCGTTATCGTTCCAGCATCCATCGCGTGGACGCCGGTGATGCTTCGGAGGAGCGTCGTCTTCCCGCAGCCGTTCGGTCCGAGAATCGCGAGCAACTCGCCGCGATGCGCATCAAAGTCGATGCCGTGAAGCACAGGGCGAGAGGGATAGCTGGCGTGCAGTCCGCGTACCGTGAGCATCAGCCACCCTCGAGCATCGGCCGGTTCGTCCTGCGTATGAGGAGCAGGAAGAACGGCGCGCCGATCAAGGCTGTCACGACGCCGATCGGGATCTCCCTTCCGCCGTCGAGGCTACGTGCCACGATGTCGGCGAGTATGAGGAACGACGCGCCGAACAGCGCCGAAAGCGGCAACAGGCGCCTGTAGTCCGGCCCCCAGATCATCCTGACGGTGTGCGGCACAATCAGTCCTACAAAGCCGATCAGGCCGCTGACTGACACCGCGGCGGCTGTCGCCAGCGAGGCCATCACCAGCACAGTAAGACGTACGCGCTCGACGTTGACGCCGAGCTGGCGCGCCTGGTCTTCGTCGAGTTGCAGCACGTTGAGGATGCGCGCGTACGGCAGGATGACGACGGCGGCGGCCACCATGTAAGGCAACGCGATCCCGGCGTCCCGCCACGTCGCCGTGTTGAATCCGCCAAGAATCCAGTTGAGGATCGCCCAGGTGCGCTCGCTGTACGTGAGCATCAGGTACGTGACACAGGCGGTGCCGATCGACGATACCGCGACGCCGCTGAGAATGAGCCCCGTCGTAGGGACGGTCCGCCCCGAACGAGCGAGCGAATACGACAACGCCACCGCGACGATCGCGCCGACGAACGCGGCAGGCGGCACGGGGCTGATGATCCATGCAACGAGGAACAGCGGCGAGATGATGATCAGCGTCGCGCCGAGCGATGCGCCGGCCGCAACGCCAATGAGATAGGGCTCGGCGAGGGGATTCCGAAACACGGCCTGGTACGACGCGCCGGCAAACGCCAGCGTTGCCCCGACGAGGCCAGCGAGCACGACACGCGGTGCCCGCACCTGCCAGATGATCGCATCCGTCGTGGCGTCATGTTCTCCGATCGAGATGAACGGCAGGTGATCGATGAGGATCGCCAGCGTTGTCTGCGGCGCGATGTGCACCGTCCCCCAGCTCACGGCGAACACCGCGACCGCAAATGTCGCGAGCGCTGCGAGCGCGTAGGTCGGCGCGAGCGAGCGCCAGGTCACGAGCACAGGCTCATCCGACGCGCGATGGAGCGGCCGCGACGGTGCGAGTTGCATGCTACGGCTGCG
>JANPBN010000168.1:0-23139 GCA_031430415.1 Dehalococcoidia bacterium | reverse complement strand
GCCGCCCGGATCTCCGGCGGCTCCAGCCCCATCTCACGTGCGCACTCGCGGATCCCCGCCAGCGGCGCTTCGAGGTTGCGTTCAATGTCGCTGCTCAGCGCCTTCAGCGGCGAGATGTACACCACATCGATCCCGCTCGGCAGGTCGCCCGCGAGCCCACGCTTCAGCAGCGAGTCGATGCTCCAGAGGAACGCCGTCAGCGTCTTGCCGCTGCCCGTCGGCGCCGCGACGAGCGTGTCGCTGCCTTCGTCGATCGCCTGCCAACCCTGCTGCTGCGCCGCCGTCGCGCCCTCGAATGTGCGCCCGAACCACGCCTGCACAGCCGGATGAAATCGTCCGAGTCCGGCGGTTGCCGCTGATGGTGAAGATGCTGGCATGAGGTGACTCGCGGCAGGTGGGTGAACGGGTGTTCGTTCGCGTCAGTGTAGCGATGCGCTCATTCGCGGATCAACGAACGTCCTGACGCCGGGTGTCAGGAGAGTCGGCGTCTGCCCCACACCCGCGTCCCGTGCCGTACCCTGACGCCGTGAGTACGACCGCATGATCACCTCCTGCTACCACGCGCCCGACAGCGCTCTGCGCACCGGCCTCTCGCCGGGCGATATCGCCGCCGCGTTGCAGGAACCCAAGGGCCTCCTCTGGGTCGACATCGAGGTCAGCGAACGGCCCGAGGCGGAGCCGCTCCTGCGCGATGTCTTTCGCTTCCACCCGCTGACCATCGATGACTGCTACAACACGCTCATCGATCCGCCCAAGATCGACGACTTCGGCGACTACCTCTTCGTCATCACGCACGATGTCCAGTACGACGCCCCGGCGAAGGCACTCCGCACCGCCGAGCTCGACTTCTACATCGGCCCCAACTACGTCGTCAGCGTCCACCGCGCGCCCATCGCCGCCGTCGATGACGTCCGCCGCCGCGTCGAGGCCCACGCGCCCCTCCTCAGCCACGGCGCCGACTTCCTCGCCCACGCCCTCTTCGATGTCGTCGTCGATGGCTTCCATCCCGTCGTCGAGGCGCTGGATGATCAGGTCGCCGAGGCCGAGGAGCGCGTCATCGACAACCCCGAGCGCGCCCTCCTCGAGGATGTCCTTCGCCTCAAGCGCACCGCCCAGCGTCTCCGTCGCTCCATCCTCCCCCAGCGCGATGTCGCGACGCGCTTCTCCCGCGGCGAGTTCCCGCGCCTCATCCGCGAGGAATCGCTCATGTACTTCCGCGATGTGTACGACCACACCGTGCGCGTCGCCGAGATGATCGACAGCGTCCGAGACCTCGCCGACAGCGCGCTCAACACGTACCTGTCGTCCGTCAACAACCGCATCAATGAAGTGATGAAGACGCTGGCGATCGTCACCGTCGTCTTCTTGCCGCTGACGCTCATCGCCGGCATCTACGGCACGAACTTCGAGAACGTCCCGGAGTACGGCACCCGCTTCGGATACCCCGGCATGCTCAGCGGCATGGTGCTGCTCGCCGCTGCCCTCGTCGGCTGGTTCCGCTTCCGCCGCTGGTTCTAGTCGCAGCCCGGTCGACGCGCCAGCAGTCGCGATGTGATGCTGGTGAAGACGTTGTAGTCCTGCGCGCCCGTCATCCGGAAGCCACCCTCGAAGAGGTACGTCGGCGTGCTCAGCACCTCGTCCGCGCGCGCCTCGTTCGTGATGCGGTCGATCTCCGCCGCGTACGTCTCGTCCGCCAAAGCCTGCCGCAGCCCCTGGTCGTCGACGCCGCAGCCGCGCGCGATTTCGCACAGCACATCCCCGTCGCCGATGTCGCGGCCCTCATCGAAGTACGCCCGGAACAGCGCCGCGTGCATCGCATCGAAGCCGCCGCGGGCGCGCGCGAACTCCGCCGCTTCCAGCGCCAGATGCGAGTTTGCCACGACCTCCGGCATGCGCATCGGGATCGACGACGCCTCCGCCAGTTGCAGCACGTTCCGCGCCCACGCGCGCGCCCTCTCGCTGCCGCCCAGCCGGCCGCTCAGCCGCGCGCCGTCCCGTGGCGTCTCCGGATGCAGCTCAAACGGCCGCCACTCCACCGCCGCACCAGTCGCCCGATCCGCTCGTGACCGATGTAGCACCACGGACACACATAGTCGGAGTAGATGATGATCCGCAGCGGCTCGTCCATGCCGTCAGCATAATCCGCCACATCGCTTGTAGCGCCGAGGCTTGTCGAAGATGCAGCCGCGCCGTACCTCGCCCGTGCCCCGCTCTTGCCGTCACCCCCACATACGCGCCACTGCGCGACATGGATGAATATCGTGTGAGCCAGCACCGCGGGCGCCGTCATCCGCGCTCCCAGCTGCATCCCAAGCTCCTCTCTAGCCAGATCCAGCGCCCCTCTCCACGCCGTGGAGAGGGGCCGGGGGTGAGGCCCGGGGCGGTGGGGCCTGGCATCCGACAGCGACACTGCGTGCCACATCCCGTTAGCGCCGAGGCTCGTCGAAGATGCAGCCCACCACACATCCCCTGACCACCGGTGCGGCGTGTATCGCATCGCGCGCGGTATGCTGCGGCGCACGCCGAACGGGCCGCACCGTAGTCATCTGGAGAAACGCATGCGAAAGACACTGCTCGCCGCCATCACCCTGATTGCGCTCACGGCCGGCGCGCTCCCGGCGGCCGCCTGCGGCAGTGGCGGCGGTGGCGAGAAGCCGACGCCCGTGCCGACGGAGGTCCCCTTCAATCCGCTCCTCCTGACGGCCGCCGTATTGCGGCCGAGCGACCTACCGGGATACCAATTCTCCACCTCGGAACCGCCCGAAGGAGCGTCGTTTGCATCGATCTTCGTGGGCAACGGCGTGCGAGTCCAAAGCACCGTCGTCCATTGGGCGACGCCGGCCGAGGCCGAAGCCGACTTCACCCGCAACCGCAGGGTGATCCCCGCGCTCTCCGCCGGAGCGAAGGAGGAGAACTACGCCATTCCCGGCGCCGAGTCAGCATTCCTGTACCGCGTCGCCGGGCCCCCCGGGCTCGCCGCCTGGGCGCTGCGTGGCCACTACATGGTCTTCATCCAGACCGCTCCCATCGATTACGCCAACCCATCGCCGTTTGCGCTCGATGAAGCGGAGTTCGCCCGGCTCTCCGGTCTCGTGCTCGGCCGCGTGGCCAGGCTGGTCGAGTCGCCCGAGCTCGTCACGCCCGTCACCGGCGCCGACATCCCCGGCCTCACGCCCGTGACCGTGCCTACTCCCGTGCCCACGCCCTGACGCGCGATCGGACGCCGATCGTAATTCTGAGCCTCGTTCACCCAATCCTCTCGAAATTGACAGGTGCTGACCCGTTTGCGGAAAACAGGCGGGATCCTTGACGTTTCCTGCGGGATTGCCACCTCGCCCTGCGACACGTTTGCGAATCGCGACGGTTTGAAATGGACAAGACGTAAAAGAATCGTAACAGGGGGGGTTGACATCGCACCGGCAAGGTGATTACATAGCTGCCACTGGTGGCTCTGTCCTGTCCCCCCGCCAAAGGTATGGATCAACCCGAATTGAATACCGTTCTTCCCGCCACGGAAGGAGATCAAGAGAGAAGGTCGTAGGATCGTCTCTTTTGCGCGCCCTGTAGCGCGGCCCGCAAGGGCAATGTCTCGCCGTCTCGGTTCGTCGTGCGTGGCCCCTGCCACCAAGAGCGCGCACGGCGACAGATTCGGCAGTCTCGGTAGCACGGGATATTGGTGCAGGTAGGCGGCCGGTGCACGCCGGCGCACAGGACAAGGAGGTGCGGCAGTCCCGTTAAGTCGTTAGCCCTACAACCAAGTTCGGACGAAGGTTCGACATTCAGGAGGATTATTTCATGCGCAAGAAGCTCACCGCGATTGGTGTGCTCTCGGCGTTGGCTCTGGGAGCGGGGATTCTGATCGGCGGCGGCTCGGCCTCTGCCACTCCCCCGCCGATCCAGAACTTCAACGTCAACAACTCGATCTGCTACGGCAGCGGTCCGGCCGATGGCGTCCTCGCCTGCCCCGGCACATCTGCCACGATTGGTACGTCCGGCAGTACGGCCGACACCTACCAGGTCACGAACCTGACGCAGGGCAGCCGCCTGACCCTGCCCATCATCTACACGCCCTCGACCTTCGGCTTTACCCCCGGCAGCCCCGGCGCGGTGGTCGGAGATGTGAGCTCGCAGACCGACCTGCTCTGCGATGGCTCGCTCGACGTACTGGCCGCGGGGCTCGACGTCGCGATCCCGCTTCCTGCGGGCGCAAGCGACTGGAACTCGTGGACCTACGACCTCGGTAGCGGCCTCGCGATCGCCACGAGCGGCACGCTCGGCGACCCGCACGACAACAACGTCGACAACGAGGACGGCACCGATGTCTACCCGAAGGCGGGAACATGGATTCCGTTCCCCTTCGTCCACCAGCAGAGCGGTCCGGCCGTCGGTTTTGCCGGCAAGGACGCGTACGTAAACGTCATCAAGCCGACGCCGTCGACGTTCACGGCGGTCTCTCACGACAAGGCTGACCTGTTCACGCTGTGGCTGAGCAAGGCAACCGGCCTCTTCCTTCCGTCCATCCAGAACGGATTGCCGACACCGCTGAACACGGTCACGGAAACCTCGCCGTACACGGCCGGTCTCCGCACCTCACTCACGATGCTCGCTGGCAACCCGTCGCCGCCGAGCAACAGCTTCCTGACCTGCCTGGACTCGCCGCAGGACAGCGTTGCCCGAAACACGCAGATCACCCAGCCGGTTCCGGCGGGCCTCTACCCGCGCTGGACCATTTACACGTCGGCCATGGATGAGCGCGGCGGTAACGTCTCGCGCATCATCGACGTCAGCTGCCTGTCCATTGGCGGCGCGACGGACGGTGCCGATCTGGACTGCACCGACGCGGCCGCTGGCCCGGCCAACCCGGCCGGCATCGACGCTGACGGCGACTTCATCGTCGATGGTGTCGAGGCGGCCTACGGCACGGACCCGAACGTCGGCTTCTCCGACACCGACGGGGACGGCGCATCCGACCTCGAAGAGATGGCGTACTTCACGCGCCCGAGCACGACCAGCGTCGGCTTCGTCGCCGACTGCCCCGGCCCGAGCACGCTCAACAACGCCGAGGACACCGACTGTGACGGTTCCAAGGACAGGCAGGACAACGGCACCGACGAGAACGGTGCTACCGCTGGCCTGGGCGACACGACGATCGACGACAACTGCCCGGCCGACGCCGACACGACGCAGGCGAACGCTGACTCGGACTTCGACTTCGGTAACGGTCCGCTCAGTGACTCCACGAACCCGAGCGCCGATGTGCTCGGCGACGCCTGCGACTCTGACGACGACAACGACCGCATGTCAGACGCGGCCGAAGGCGGCCTCCACATCGCTCCGGCGCTGACCGCCAGTGGTTGGTGCAAGCCCAGCACGGCTGGCGGCGCGGTCTTGAACGTGACGTCGACCACGAACCCGGACACGGACTTTGACCTCGGCCTCGATGGTGCAGAGTGCAAGTTCGACACGAACCCGCAGGACTTCGCCAGCCGCATGACGGGCGCAAGCCTGGCAGCCGGTGGTCAGGAGACCTTCTACCGCACGCAGAAGATCAACAAGCCCAGTGGCGGTCAGGAAGACAACCCTGACGGCGATACTTTCCTCACCGGAGACTCCGACACGGACTCCGACAACGACGGCCTGCAGGACGGCGCCGAAGTCAAGTACTACGGGACGCACCCGTCGAACGATGACTCCGACAACGACGGCTGCAAGGACGGCATTGAAGCAGCCGATGTCAACGGCAGCCGGACGGTCAACGCGACTGACCTGAGCCAGGTCTCGCAGCGCCTGCAGAACAACTACCTGCCGGCCAGCGACCCGGTCGCCGTACCGATCGGCCGCACGAACTACGACTACACCCGCGACCGCAACGTCAACGCGACGGACCTGAGCCAGGTTGCTCAGCGCTTCACGACCGTTTCGACGCAGTGCAATCCCGCGGTTGGTCTCATCGTGGTACCGGGACCGCAATCTGCGGCACCGCTGCCGTAACGAACAAGTAGTCAGGTCTTTGGACCTGTGAGGAATGGGGGCCGCCCGGCCGGAGCGCCGGGCGCCCCCCAAACCTCAAAACAGCCGGGAATCCCCGCCTCGGCTGAGAACCACCCAGACCCTCCGCGAAGCACGGATGCTTCCCAGCGGCGGCAACGCAGAGCTGATGAGGAAGTCGTGTCAGATTCTCTGACCCTGGCTTGGGTACCAATGCGCAGGCGCACACAGCAGAGCAAGACCGCCGTTGCGGCCCCCGCCTCGCTGATCGCCGCAAGCATTGCCATGCTCACGATGGCGGTCTACGCCGTCACCATGGCACCCGGCCTATACAGTCTGGACAGCCCCGAGCTGACCACCGCGGCGCATAAGCTGGGCATTGCCCACGCGCCGGGGTATCCGCTCTACACGCTCGCCGGCTGGGCCTTCTCGCACGCCTTCCCGATTGGCTCTGTTGCCTTCCGCCTCAACCTGCTCTCCGCCATCTTCGGCGCCACCGCGGCAGCACTCGTCTTCGCCGTCGCGCTGCGGCTCACTGCCCGCCCGCTCGTCGCCGCCGCCGGCGCTCTCGCACTCGCCTTCTCCTACTGGTTCTGGGTCGATGCGCTCGCCGCCGAGGTCTACACGCTCGATGTCGCGCTCTTCGCCGGCATGCTGCTCGCCGCCTTCGTCTGGCGCGAACGCCGCACGCCGCAGCTCGCCGCCGTCACGGGCCTCGCGCTCGGACTCGGCATGGCCACGCGCACCACAGCGCTCCTGTACCTGCCCGCCCTCCTCGCCTTCGCGTGGATGGCCGGTGAGCGCGCACCGCGATCCTACGCCGCCGCCGCCGCGGGCATGGCGGCCGGCCTCCTCTTCTATGCATACCTGCCCCTGCGCTCCGCCGCCGGCGTCGATGTCGGCCCTGGCACGTACGGGCTCGATGGCTCGCTCACCGTCACCAACCTGGCGACGTGGCACGGCTTCTGGGACCACATCACCGCCGCCCAGTTCCGCGGCGATGCCTTCGCCTACGGCCCCACCGGCATCCTCCGCGAGACGGGCGCCTTCATCGCGCGGCTCAGCGGCTCCTTCCTGCTCGTCGGCCTGCCGCTCGGCGTCGCCGGCATCGCCCGGCTCTGGCAGCGCGACCGCTCCGCGCTCCTGCTCATCGGCGGCGCGACGCTGCCTGTGGCCGTCTTCTTCATCAACTACGGCACGATCGACAAGGAGTTCATGTTCCTGCCGGTCTACGCCGCCTGGGCGCTCTTCATGGTCGCCGGCATCGACTGGGCCATCGCGGCGGCCGTCGCTTCGGAGCCCTCGTGGGACCGCAACGTTCTCGTTAGCGGCGCGGCGCTCGTGCTGCCGCTGCTGGCGCTCGCCGTCAACGCCCCGCTGGCGTCGCTCCGCGGCGACACCTCCGTGCGCGATGACTCCGTAGCGTTCCTGAACGAAGTGAAGCCCGGCGCCATCGTCTACGGCTCGTTCGTCGATGTCGCCCCCTACCAGTACCTGCAGCAGGTCGAGGATGTCCGCCCGGACGTCAATCTCGTCAACGCCTGGAATGTTGACGCCTCGTACTTGCTTGCGCTGGCCGATGCGAATGTGGGTGTGACGCCGTTGTATGTCACACAGGACGACGCAGCACTGCGCCGCGCCTACCGCCTCGTCGCCGTCGGAGACGGGTTCGAAGTACTGCCCCGCGCGGGGCCCTGATACGGCATCAATGCATGCCCCACGGGGCATGCGTCGAAAGCGCGCCTTAGTGCGCGTATGCAACAGCAAGCAAGGCGGTGTGGCTGCTCTTCGGGGCACACCCGAAGATGACAAGAAGGAGGTGGATGAAGGCAAGTTCAGTCAAATCGCAGAACAACACAGTAACCGTGGGTTCGTGCTCTGAACCCAACAGCCCTACGACGTAGGAGGTTTTCAGTCTTGAAGAAGCCCCATGCTTTGATCGGCCTTTTGGCCGCAGCAGGGACGACGATTGGCGTTCTCGTAGCAGTGTTCGGCCTGCCTTACGGCCGCATGAACTACACCGCCTTCGCCGGTCTCTACCACAACGGCGGCACGCCCGTGCCCGTAGCCCACTGGGAAATGGACTGCGACACGACGACCGCCGGAACGCAGAATCTCTGTAACGTGCCCCAGGGCACCGCGGGTCACCAGACCGACCTGAAGCTGGTCAACGGCTCAGGCGTCACGATCAGCCTCGCGGCCTTCCAGTGGGAAATCAACATCAACGACACGACCAAGGCCACCGTGACCACTCCGGTTGACGGCGACCTGAATGGTAACCCTGACGTTGACACGACGGTTATGACGGGTGGCTTCAACTGCGCCCTCGTGCCGCCAGTCATGAGCACCGGCGAAGACGGCCCGGGCACGAACACGACCTCCCAGGTCTGCTTCGCCCCGACCGGCCCCAGCTTCGCGTCGGGTACGACCGCTCGGGTCGCCACCTACCGCGTGAACATCGCCCCGGCCGCTACCGGTCTGGTGCTGCTCGGCTACGAAGATGTAGCATCGGGCGACAACGACGGTAACGACCTCGTTCTCTGCAACCCGGGACCGGGCCTCTGCTTCGGCGCTACGCTGAACATCACGGCTCCCCCGACGAGCACGCCGACGGCGACGAACACGGCGACGAACACGGCGACGAACACGCCCACCGCGACCGCGACGCCGCTCGGCGCCACGATCAACAAGATCCCTGAGGGCAACGCGAACAACGTTGACCTGGCCATCCCGGCCGCGAACCTCTGGATCTGCGTCACCGGCCCGTGCTCGGGTCCCGGTGAGGGCAACCTGATCGTCTTCGAGTACGCCACGAACGTCCTCACGGGCGACTTCAACGGCGACACCGTCGCCGATGGCCTCGGTGCGTACGAGTTCGACATCGAGTACGACAACTTCGTCATCCAGTCGGTAAACCCGAGCGACGTTGTCTTCAACCCAGGCCCGATCACCCCCTACCCGGGTGGCGCTGACGGCATCCTCGACGGCGAAGGCGCCGCCCGTGCTCCCGCGAGCTGTGGCTTCTCCCTCGTCTTCGAGAACGTTGTGCACTTCGGTTGTGTCACGGCCGGCCAGGTTCCTGGCCCCACCGGCGACATGGACATTGCGCGGCTCAACCTGATCCCGCACCCCGACCTGACCAACGACATCTTCCCGGGCAACGACAACGGTGTTGTGACGGTTCTGAAGGACAACGGCTGCGAGCTCGTTGACACCTTCGGTCACCCGACCGTTGGCTCGGTTGGTGGTGGTCTCACGGCTGTTTGCGGCGACCTCGCGGTCACCGTGCGCATCCTTGAGGGCGACCTGAACCTCGACTGCGTGGTCGACGTCCAGGACCAGCAGCTCATCGCGTGGCGCTACGCTTCCTTCTTCGGAAGCCTGCTCTACAGCCAGTGGTACGACCTCGAGCCCAACCTGCACGACCTTGACATCGACATCAAGGACCTGCAGAAGGTCTTCGGTCGCGACGGTTCGACATGCCAACTGCCGGTCCAGCCGCAGCCACCGCTGCCGCCGCCCGCGCCATTCGGCAACTAGATTCGCGTTTCCGCCGCCCGGGTGGATGGCAGGATGAAAGCATGAAAGAGTCGGGCGCGAGCGAAGGGCAGTCGGCATCGGAGCTGATCTCGGGGAGGATCGCGGAGCTCGGGGACTGGCGCGGGGAGACCCTCGGCAGAATGCGGAAGCTCATCAAGGAAGCACACCCGGATGTCGTCGAGGAGTGGAAGTGGATGGGCACTCCGATTTGGTCGCACGACGGCATCATCTGCACCGGCGAGTCGTACAAGAAGGTCGTGAAGCTCACGTTCGCCAAGGGTGCGTCTCTTAAGGATCCGGCCGGTCTCTTCAACTCGAGTCTCGACGGAAACGTACGCCGCGCGATCGACATCCACGAAGGGGAAGCGGTTGATGAGGGTGCCTTCAAGGCGCTCGTCCGGCAAGCGGTCGCCCTCAACAGCTCCGGTAAGTCGAAGCCGTCGAAGAAGGTGAAGCCGTAAGGGGTTTCGCCGCGGAGCCGGCCAAACGCAGGACGGCACGATCGGCTCCATTATCTCAGCCAGGTTTCGGCGCTTGATGCCTGTTGGTGAGCGCGTTTGCACCGTCCGGGTGGATGGCGTACTACTGTACGCACCGCCGGCACCACGCATCCCTCGCTGACGGCGCGCGCGACAGGAGCATCGTTCATGGCCAAGAAGGTTGTTCTCGCCTATTCGGGCGGGTTGGATACGTCGGTCGCGATCCGCTGGCTGCAGGAAGAGCGAGGCTACGACGTCGTCGCGCTGACGATCGATCTCGGGAACGAGAAGGATCTGCAGACGGTGGAGAAGCGCGCGTACGAGATCGGCGCGGTGAAGGCGATCGTGCGGGACGGCAAGCAGCCGTTCATCGACTACTTTGCGTTCCCGGCGCTGATGGCGGGCGCGGTGTACGAGGGGCAGTATCTGCTCGCGACGGCGATCGGCCGGCCGCTCATTGCGAAGATGCTGGTCGATGTGGCGCGCGAGGAGGGGGCGAGCGCGATCGCGCACGGCTGCACCGGCAAGGGAAACGACCAGGTGCGCTTCGATGTGTCGACGCAGGCGCTGGCGCCGGATCTGGAGATCGTAGCGCCGGTGCGGGAGCATCGCATGTCGCGGGAGGAGCAGATCGAGTGGGCGGCGCAGCGCGGCGTGCCGGTGCCGGCGACGAAGGCGAGCCCCTACAGCACGGACGAGAACCTCTGGGGCCGGAGCATCGAAGCGGGGGTGCTCGAGGACCCGTGGGCGGCGCCGCCGGAGGAGATCTACCAGTGGTCGCGCGCGGCGAAGGATGCGCCGGAGGCTCCCCGCGAGGTCGAGATCGGCTTCCAACAGGGGCGGCCGGTGAGCCTCGACGGGCACGAGATGGACGGTGTGACGCTGGTGCAGACGCTGAACCAGTGGGCGGGCGAGCACGGTATAGGCAGGACGGACCTGGTGGAGGACCGGCTGATCGGCATCAAGTCGCGGGAGATCTACGAGGCGCCGGGCGCGTGGACGCTCCACAACGCGCACGAGGCGCTGGAGCAACTGACGCTGTCGAAGCCGCAGCTGCGGACGAAGAATGCGCTTCGGCAGGAGTACGCGGACCTCATCTACAACGGTCTGTGGTTCACGGCGCACCATCAGGACCTGGCGGCGTATGTGGAGAGTACGCAGCGTCACGTGAGCGGCATCGTGCGGATGCGGCTGCATCGCGGCCAAGCGGTGGCGGTGGGGAAGAAGTCGCCGCGCAGCCTCTACAGCTATTCGCTGGCGACGTATGATCGCGGCGACCAGTACGACCATGACAGCGCTTTGGGTTTCATCAAGATCTGGGGGCTGCCCGTCTCGCAGCAGGCGCGTACACAGCTGTTGGCCGACGGCGAACAGCCATTCCAGCTGGGGACATCCGGTGAGCAGAAGGCGGAGTAGCGGTGCGCGCGTTGCGCGCTTGTGCGCTGTCGTCGCGATGGTAGCGGCGGCGTCGCTTGCGGTTGCGTGCGGCGAGCCCGCGTCATCGACACCGCCGCCGGAGGTCGTGGCGACGCTGGAGTCGAACGCCACGCGCGTAACGTTCGTCGCGGCCGCCAGCACGGAGACGGGCAAGAACACGCCGGCGCCGCTGACGCTCGATGGCCGCATCTTTGGCGCTGGTCCGACGGGCGTCATTCTTGCGCACATGCGGCCGGCCGATCAGACGTCGTGGTACGCGTACGCGGAGGATCTCGCCGAGACCGGCGACTACACGGTGTTGACGTTTGACTTCCGGGGCTATGGGGCGTCGACGGGCGACAAGGACTTCGATCGCATCGACACCGATCTCGAAGCGGCGTTCAACTTCCTGCACGACGAGCGCGGCCTTTCCAAGATCTTCGTCATTGGCGCGAGCATGGGCGGGACGGCGGCGCTGATCGCGGGGCCGCGGCTGGCGATCGCCGGACTCGTCTCGATCTCGTCCCCGGCGGAGTTCGGATTACTCGATGCGGTCGAAGCGGTGGTGGGCATCGATGCCCCCATGTTGTTCATTACGAGCGAGGACGACGTTCCAGCGATGCGCAGCCAGGAGGCGCTTTGGGCCGCAGCGGGTGAGCCGAAGGAGCAGCAGATCTACGGTGGCGACGCGCACGGCACGGCGCTCTTCGATGGCCCGCATGCGGAGGCCTTCCAAGCGAGGATGACGGAGTTCCTCCGCACGCACTGACCGCGCTTTACGTCGAGGGGCGGGCAAGATTGACTTCGCGGCACCCCCTGCATACGATGGCCTAGCGCGCAGCCGACCACCCCGGGCAGGCACCACGCCGCTGCCGCGAACGCAATCGCGCACGAACCGGAGGGCGTATGGAAGAGGAGGCGGTCAGCCTCGTCTCGGAGATCCACGACCTCATCGCGTCCGGGGAGCCGGACGCTGCTGCGGCGCGCCTCGGCGCCGTCCACCCGGCTGACGGCGCCGACGCGCTGACTGAGCTCGACGCTGACTTGCGCGGCGCCCTCATCGCGATCATCCCGCATCCGGAGATGGCGCGCATCATCGAGTACCTGCCGGACGATGCTCGCAAGGACATCATCCAGGAGGTCGATGATCGCGACCCGTCGACGCTGCCGGAGCTGCTCGACGAGGTCGACGACGACATCGTCGCGGACATTCTGCACGACCTGCCGGACCATCGCGCCGGCGAGGTGCTGAACCAGATGCGGCGCGGCGCGTCGGTCGCGCCGTTGCTGCGGCACGCCGACGAGAGCGCTGGCGGCCACATGACGCGGTCGTTCCTCTCGCTGAATGCGGGATGGACGGCGGATCGGGCGATCCAGTACCTGCGACGCGTGCGACCGGATGCGGAGACCGCGTACTACCTCTATGTCGTCGATGCGGGCGGGCGTCTGGAGGGCATCGTCAGCCTGCGCGACCTGATCATTGCGTCGCCGGCGGCTGCGATCGCGGACATCATGTCGCGGGAGGTGGTGAGCGCGCGTGACGACATGGACCAGGAGCAGATGGCGCGCCTCGTGCAGCGCTATGACCTCGTCGCGCTGCCTGTCGTGGATGAGAACAACCGCATCGTCGGCGTGGTGACGGTGGACGACGCTATGGACATCGTCGAGGAAGAGGCGACGGAGGACATCCTGAAGCTCGCGGGTGTGGGCGTGAAGGAGCGGGCACTGAGCCCGGTGCTGGAGTCGGCGCGACGCCGGCTGCCGTGGCTGATCGCGAACATGGGCGTGGCGTTGGCGGCGGCGTTCGTCGTGAGCCGGTTCGAGGACACGATCACGAAGGTCGCGGCGCTGGCGGTACTGATGCCCGTGATCGCGGGACAAGGCGGCAACTCCGGCGTACAGACGGCGACGATCGTCGTGCGCGGGCTCGGGCTCGATGAGATCGATTGGAGCGATGTGTTTGCCGTGCTCTGGAAGGAGATCCTGCTTGGCGTGTTGAAGGGCACGCTCTTCGGCCTGACGCTCGGGGCCATCGCCTACCTGTGGCAGGACAACGCGACGCTGGCGCTGATCGCGGGGCTGGCGATGTTCCTGAACATGATCGTCGCGAGCATCGGCGGCGTGATGATCCCGATGACGCTGCGTTACGGGTTCAAGGTCGATCCGGCGACGGCGGCGGGGGTGTTCGACACGATGCTGACGGACATCATGGGGTTCTTCATCTTTTTGGGGCTGGCGACGCTGTTTCTCAGCCGCCTGCAGTAGGGGTGTGGGAGTCCTGCCGGCGAGGCGGCCTCCGCTCTTGCTCTGCGAGGACTGGTGTATGATGGCCGAATGAGCAGATCGTTGCTCCACGATGCGTTTGCCCATCAGGTTTGGGCGACACTGCGGCTGATCGATGCGTGTCTCGCGCTTACTCCTGCGCAGTTGGACGCCGCAGTCCCTGCGACCGATCGCTCGATTCTCGCGACGATGCGGCACTTTATCGGCAACGAGTCCTTCGAACTTTTCGTCGCGAGCGGTGAACGTGGCTCCTTCATCAGGGCGGACGGAATGGGGCTTTCGGAGCTCAGGGCTGCCATGGAGGACATCGGCACCGGATGGTCGCGACTTCTCGACGAGGACATCGATGCGGACGCCGTACTTCGCGAGGTCGACCCCGACGACGGGTACCAGAAGTACGCTCCGATGGGCATCCGCCTGGCGCAGGCGCTGCACCACGGGACCGATCATCGAAGCCAGATCTGCACCGCGCTCGCGACACTCGGTGTGGAACCGCCGGCCGTTGACGTGTTTAGCTTTGGCCTGCAGGATGGCCGTGTTGTCGAGGTGCCTGCGCCACCCTGACTGCGCTGTGCAGACGACGGCCGCCGGATGGCCTGACCGAAGGACTGTTCCACTGCCGCAGACTCGCTAACCCCCTTCATCTCCGCGAACGCCGCGATCCTCGAACTCAACCACGTCGAAGAGCAACGCAGGCCAACGTCGGTGCGCCACTGGCCGAGGCCGCCTTGACGGACGGGGCGCTACGCGACACCCTTCCTTCGCTCAGACTATGTGTCTCCGCGCCGCGAGTGGCGTTGTGAAAGGACGACTATGCTCCCCCTGGACGGCATCAAGATTCTCGATTTGTCGCGGTTAGCGCCCGGGCCTTTCTGCTCGATGATGCTCGGCGACATGGGCGCCGATGTGCTGCTCGTGGAAGCGCCCGCCGACGGCAAGCTGGCGAATGCGATCGGTGGCGCGCGCAACGCTGACGCCGAGAAGCTGGCGGCGTACAACATCATGGGCCGCAACAAGCGGAGCATCGTGTTGAACCTGCGGGAGCAGGACGCGCGCGAGGTCTTCTACAAGCTGGCGGAGACTGCGGACGTCGTGCTGGAGGGCTTCCGGCCGGGCGTCGTGAAGCGGCTGGGCGTCGACTACGACACGCTGAAGGAGCGGAATCCGCGCATCGTGTACTGCTCGCTGTCGGGCTTCGGGCAGACGGGACCGTACAGCCAGATGGTCGGGCACGACATCAACTACATCAGTGTCGGCGGGGCACTGGGGATGGTGGGCTGGCCCGACGCGCCGCCCGCGATTCCGATGAACATCATCGCGGACTTTGCGGGGGGCGGCATGCACGCGGCGTACGGCATTCTCGCGGCGCTGATGGCGCGCGAGCGGACCGGTCGCGGCCAGTACGTCGATATCGCAATGTCGGACGGGGTGTTGTACCTGCTGGCGAGCATGGTCGGGAACGTGCTGATGGGGGGCGGATCGCCGGGCCGCGGTTCAACGCTGCTGAACGGGTCGGTGCCGCACTACAACGTGTACCAATGCGGCGACGGTGGCTGGATAAGCATCGGCAGCCTGGAGCCGCACTTCTTCGTCAATCTGTGCAAGGCGATGGATTGCGAGCAGTACATCCCGCACCAGTACGATGCGGCGAAGCGCGAAGAGATTGCGCTGTACTTCAAGAAGCGCTTCCTCGAGAAGCCGCGCGATGAGTGGTTCGGGATTCTGAACAAGACGGACATTTGCGTCGGGCCGGTGTACTCGCTTGCCGAGGCGCTGCAGGATCCGCACAACCTGGCGCGCGAGATGGTGGTCGAGGTCGATCATCCGTCGCTCGGGACGATCAAGACGCTGGGCATCGGCACGAAGCTGTCGGACACGCCGGGGAAGGTGCGCGCGACGGCGCCGGTGGCCGGGGCACACACGGACGATGTGCTGGCATCGATCGGCTACGACGCGGCGGCGGTGGCAGCGCTGCGCGAGCGCGGGGTGGTGCAGTAGCGGCTTCGCTGCTGGCGGCGCGACGCCCTACTCGGCGGACCGAGTAGCGGCTATTCGGCGGAGCGCGACGCCCTACTCGGCAGACCGTTTCCAGCCGTTGTTGACGGCCTCGGTCTCAGTGCAGAACCAGCGCTCGCCCTTTTCGGGCTGGATCACGACGCCGTCGTAGTTCTTCGCCCCGGGCCAGTGGTAGAACTTGTTACCCATGGCCGAGATGTTCCCCTTGATCTGGCAGTTGGGCTGCGATTCCTCGCATCCCTTGGGGCAGCCCTGAAGTGCCTCCTGGAGTTGCTTCTGGGCGACGATGGCGTTGTCTTCCTCGCAGGCCGCGGCGACGAGGGCGAGCGCGCAGAACGCACTGAGCAGGAGAGCGGAGATCCCGTATCGTCGCCTCGTGGCCATCAGTTCCCCTCGGACAAGCGTGCGGCGGTTGATGCGAACGCCAGTATACGGCGCGGGCGCGTAACGTCGCCTCTACGCGTCAAGCGCCGATCGCCTTTCGGATGTCGCCGGCGTGCTCCTGCTCGTGCTCGGGGCTGCGGCGGAGGTATTCGATGACGCTGAGATCGCCCATGCTGAGCGCGGGGCCGCGCTTGTCTAGTTCTTCTTCGGTGAGTGTGTTCATGGTGGCGAAGAGTTCGTTGTGCTTCTCTTCGTGGATCGCGAGGATGTCGTCGCGCGAGGCGGACTTGAACTTGCGTCCGCGGAGCCAGTTCCTGACATCGACGAGTGGCATGAGGAATGCGGGGAGGCTGGCGCTCTTGCCGGAGCGCAGGCGCCCGAGCACGAACAGCTGTCCATCAACCGATGTTGCGACGTGGCCGGCGACCTGCCGGACGGGCCAGCCGTTGGCGGTGACCTTGTCCATGTCCTCGTCGCGCAGGCCGGCGATCAGCGCGTGCATGTCCTCGTAGTTGCGGGTCAGGATGTCGCGCGCTTCGGCGAGTCGTTCGCTCATGGCCGTGTCCCTCCATCGAATGCGGGTGTTCCACATTGTACGCCGGTAAGGCGGTAGAGCGAACGGGACGGGAGGCGGATCAGATGGTCATGATGCGCCCACGCATGTCGGCGGGCACGTGGCGCTGAATACCGGCGAGGGCGCTCGTGATGAGGGTCGTCTTCGCGCAGCCGGCGAGGAAGAGCGCGACGGCGATCATCTCGATGCCGATGGCGAAGCCGGCGAATGACGCAGTGGCCACACCCACGGCGTATGCGCCCGCGCTGACGAGCGGTATCCACGGAGCAAAGCGCCAGTTCACGCCGGCCATCATGAGCGCGACGGCGACTGCCCCGAGTTCTGGCGCGGCCAGCACGAAACCCATCGACGCGTGGCCGCTGTTCTGCGATGGAAGCGAGAGCGCGACGGCCTTGTCGACGAGGGCGGGCAGCGTCGTCGCGAGCACGAGGGCGAAGACGAGCGGGGTCGCGATGATGAAGCGGAATGCAGTCGAGACATCATGCGATGCTCGCTGCGTGCGTCGGGCCGTCGGGCGCTTCGGGAGCGCAAACGCGGGCACTGCGGCGACGAGGAACATGATGGCGGAGAGTAGCAACGGCGCGGACGGGTTCGTCGCGGCGAGCAGCGGGAATGCCGCGATCGGCGCCAGCAGCGACGCGATGTGGAATCCGCCGGTACCGAACGAGAGACCACGCTCGAGGTGCTCATCGGGCTGAACCTCTCCCTGTAGCGCGCGATGGGCGGGGAGGTCGAGCGCGTGCGTGGCGGCGGCGACGGCGGCAGCGAGCAGCGCGACCATCAGCGGATGCGGCGACACAAGCGCGGTCGCGGCGAGCAACGATGCGGCACCGCTGCCGACGCGCATCCACGCGTAGATGCTGACGCGGCAGAAGCGATCGGCGGCGAGTCCGGCGGGGATCGCGAGGAGGGACTTGATGCCGATGCGGACGACGAGGAAGGCGACGAGCGCCCACCCGCTGGCGCCGACGTGCAGCACGAGCCAGCCCTGTCCGAGGAACTGCACGGCGGACGCAAAGGCACCCAGCGTGCTGGACGCGAAGTAAAGGCGATATGCGCGATGAGATAACAGCTGCCGGTATGCGAGCAGCCGGGGAATCCGCGTCAAAGGGTATCTCCCGAGGGAGGTGTCGGTGGGGCGTGGGGTGGTGTGCGCCGCATGATACCCGATCCCGTTCTCTGGCGGTTCCGCTCCGCGTGCATTCTCGGATGTATCGGCATGCCGGACGTTAACGGAGATGAACGGCGGGCCATCGTTCGTGCCGAGTGCGCGCGCTGGGGATACCGTGGAGCGGTACGCTGTCGCCATGCAGGATGATGCGGGCGAGGCCTCGGACGACCTACAGTTGTCGATCCAGCAGGTGGCGGCGCACCCGGAGCCTGATGGCAATCTGCGCGTGATGATGCAGACGACCAGGGGCGAGATTCGCGGTGTGCTGCATCCCTGTGCGACGGAGCCGGGCGCCGTGATCTACGTGGGTGGCGCGCTGGGCGGGTTCGAAGGACCGGCAAAGGATTTGTACGGCCGCCTCGCGAACAGGCTTCGGGGTCGCGTCACCGGGCTGCGGATGCACTATCGCCACCCGGGTGAGTTCGAGGAGTGCGTGCTCGACGTGCTGACCGGAGTGTCGTTCCTGAAGGGCGTCGGCGCCGGCGACATCGCGCTCGTGGGGCATTCGTTTGGTGGGGCCGTCGTGATCAAGGCGGGAGAGTTGGCCGCGGCAGTGAGCGGCGTCGTGTCGATGTCGCCGCAGCTGTATGGCACGCATACGGTGGAGCGCCTCGGCAAGGCGCTGCTGCTGGTACACGGCATGCGCGATGGCGTCCTCGACCACGCGGCGAGCGAGGACATCCACGCGCGGGCGCTCGAGCCGAAGCGACTCGTGCTGTACGCCGAGGCGGATCACACGCTCACGCAGTGCGCCGAGGAGCTGGAGGAACTGTTGGCGTCATGGCTGCCGGCGCACGTGTCATCGGCGCCGCCGCGGAGTTTGAACTAGCGTCGCATCACACGATCACGTCTCGTAGCACTTCGCGGACGAGGGAGTCGGGGACGTCGTCGCGGAGGACCGGGCGGCCCTCGGCTTCGAGCAGCACCCAGCGGATACGCTTGCCGGCGATCTTCTTGTCGCGCGGGGTCGCGGCGAGGACGGCATCAACATCGACTCGGGGGACACGCAGGGGCAGGCTGAAGCGCTCGAAGATGCGAGCCTGGCGCTCGCCGATCGAGGCGGGCGTGACGCCAAGGCGGAGGCCGATCTCGGCGGCGGCCATCATGCCGGCGCTGATGGCTTCGCCGTGCAGTACGCGCGTGTAGCCGGTGACGGCCTCGATCGCGTGGCCGATGGTGTGGCCGTAGTTGAGGGTCGCGCGGAGGCCACCCTCGCGCTCGTCCTCGGAGACGACGGCGGCCTTGAGCGAGGCGTTGCGGGCGACGAGCGCCGTCATCTTCTCGCGATCGACGGCGAGCAGGGCGTCGGCGTCGCGTTCGAGGTCATCGAGCATGGGTGGATCCATGATGAACCCGTGCTTGATGACTTCGGCGAAGCCTTCGTGCAGCGATCGCGGCGGCAGCGTTGTGAGCAGCGACGGATCCTGGACGACGAGGCGCGGCGGATAAAACGCGCCTATCAGGTTCTTGCCCTGCGGATGATCTACTCCGACCTTGCCGCCGATCGACGCATCGACCATCGCCAGCAGCGAGGTGGGGACCTGGACAAATGGCACGCCGCGCAAGTAGGTCGCTGCGGCGAACCCGGCGAGGTCGCCGACGACGCCGCCTCCGAGCGCGACGATCGTTGCGCCACGTTCGGCGCGGTTGTGGAGGAGCCAGTCGTAGACGCCACGCACGGTGTCGAGCGACTTGCTCGCTTCGCCGGGTGGGAAGGAGTGCAGGTCGCAGGTGAAGCCGGCGTTGGCGAGCGACAGGATCGCGCGCTCAGCGAGCAAGATCGCGACGTCGTCGTCGGTGATGACGTAGGCGGCGCCCGACAGGCCGGCCTCGCGCATCAGCGGGCCGAGGCGGTCGAGGGCGCCCCACTCGCAGTGGACATTGTACGTGCCCGATCTGGCGGTGACGGAGATCACGCCGCGCCGCCGGCCACGGCGGTCCGTTCGCGGAACCCGGTGAGGATGAGGTGCGTGACCTGGTCGGCGGTGCGGTCGTCGGTGTCGATGACGAGGTCCGCTTGCGCGTACAGTGCCTCGCGCTCGGCCATGAGCGAGGTGATGCGCGTCAGCGGATCGCCGCCGGCGAGCAGCGGTCGCTCGGAGATGTGCGTGCCGGACGCGCGGATGCGCTCCTCGATGGTTTCCGGGCGCGCCTTGAGCGCGACGATGAAGCCGCGGGCGCGCATGAACTCGCGGTTCGTGTCGGAGAGGACGGTGCCGCCGCCCGTGGCAATGACGACGTTGTCCATCGCGGCGACACGCTCGACGACCTCGCCCTCGATCGCGCGAAATGCGCCTTCGCCGCCGCGGCGGAAGATCGATGCGATGGTGTCGCCAGCCTCGCGCTCGATGAGCGCGTCCATGTCGATTGCAGTCCAGTCGAGGGCCACGGCGAGCGGCCGCGCGATGCGCGACTTGCCGGTGCCCATGAAGCCGGTGAGCCAGATCTGGTTATTCATGCCTTCAGGGTAACGCGAACGGGGCGCGCGATACAGTGGCGCGCGTCAATTCGCGTGAACGAGAGAGCGCCCTCGACCGAGAGCGCTCTCCATAACAATTGCGTCGTGGGTTACTTGCCCGGAATGTAGGCCTCGACATCGCCCTCGAATGCCACCGTTCCGTCCGGTGTCGTGAAGCTCACCGAGTAATGGCAGTCCATGAGATCGGCGTTCGCGGGAGCGCCTCGCGAGGAGTCGTCCTCAGTGAACGTCTCGACGTGGCCCTCGTTGTCGGTGAAGGTGCCGCTGCCGTTCGTGAACGCGACTGGGATGAGGACCTTGTTCGTGCCGACGATGTGTACCGGGGTGAAGCGGGATCTGCCGCCGTTGCCATAGGACAACACCTGCAAGGTACCGTCGTCACCACAATCGACGTTGATGGCGCCCTCGGTGCTCTTGGCCGCCGAGGCGCCGGAAAGGATCGCTATGGCGGCGATGGCCCCACAGCTCATGGCGAGAATAGGACGAATCACGAAATGCTCCTGCCCCCATCGATGCGCGGCGCCGACGGTTGCCGAAGCTCGCTGTCGCAGCCATTTGACACCGCTGCGACAATTTGGCGCAGTGCATCCGGCGTCAAGTTCGCTAACATTGCCTCCACAATGGCGGGAAGATGGCGGACTACATCGAGCGAAGGAGAGTCGAAGCCGTGGTGAAGTATGTATTGGTGTACAAGGGCGGAAGCGTGCCGGAGTCCGAAGAAGAGGGCCAAAAGGTGATGGCTGCCTGGGGCGCCTGGTTTGGCTCGATGGGAGCCGCGGTGTCTGATGGTGGCAATCCGTTCGGCCCTTCGAAGCTGGTGGGGTCCGATGGCACGGTTACCGACGGAGCGCCGTCGGGCTTGACGGGCTACTCGATTCTCGATGCGTCGAGCCTGGCAGAGGCGACGGCTCTTGCGAAGGGGTGCCCGGTGCTCGCGGTCGGCGGCAGCGTCGAGGTGTACGAGACGTTCGACGTGATGTAGGGCGACCGTCGCATGGGGAAGGCGATGGGCGCCACCCCGGGCGGTGGAGGGCTGCGGGCACGGGCGAGGCAAGCCTCGCCGCTACAGGGCCTGGGTGCTAGTCGCGGAGGTCGCGGGGGCCAGTGGTGGCGTCGAATGCACGCCAGTTGCGGAGCGTCTCGCCGAGGCTGTCGCCGCCGAATTTCTCGAGCGCGGCCTTGGCGAGCACGATCGCGCACATCGATTCGACGATGACGCCGGCGGCCGGGACGACACAGACATCGCTGCGCTCGTAGTGGGCGGCGATCTCCTCGCCGGTGCGCAGGTCGGCCGATGGCAGCGAGCGCGGTAAGGTGGCGATCGGCTTGAGGCCGACGCGGACGACGATGTTCTGGCCGTCGGTGATGCCGCCCTCGGTGCCGCCGGCGTTGTTCGTTGCGCGGCGCCACGATTGGCCTGCCCACTGGTCGATCGGCAGGATGATGTCGTGGACGTGGGAGCCTGTCGTGCGGGTCAGCCCGAAGCCGCCGCCGATCTCGACGCCTTTGACGCTGTGGATGCTCATCAGCGCCTGGGCGAGCAGGCCATCGATTTTGCGATCCCAGTGGACGTGACTGCCGAGGCCGATCGGCAGGCCGCCGACGCGCCCCTCGACGACGCCGCCGAGCGTATCGCCGGCGTTGCGGGCGTCGTCGATCGCGGCGACCATGCGCTCGCCGCTGGCGGTGTCGGCGCAGCGCACGGGGGATTCTTCGACGGTGTCCCAGTCGATCTCGGCCGGGATCGCGGCGTCGATGTCGCCGATCTGCACGGTGTGGCTGGCGAACGTCGCGCCGAACTCGGCGAGGAGCGCCTTGCAGACGCCGCCCACTGCGACGCGCGCCGCGGTCTCGCGGGCGGACGCGCGCTCGAGGACGGGGCGCACATCGTCGAAGTCGTACTTCACTGCGCCTGCGAGATCGGCGTGGCCGGGTCGCAGGCGTGTAACCTTCTCGATCTCGTCGTCGACGGGGTCGATGGCCATGATCTGGGTCCAGTTCACCCAGTCGCGGTTCTGGATCGTCAGAGCAATGGGACTGCCGAGCGTTAGGCCGTGACGGACGCCGGAGATGATCTCGGCGCGGTCCTGCTCGATCTTTTGACGGCGGCCGCGGCCGTAGCCCTTCTGACGGCGGCCGAGGTCGACGGCGAGGAAGTCCTCGGAAAGTCGCACGCCTGCGGGCATGCCCTCGACGATGACGACGAGGCCCTTGCCGTGTGATTCACCAGCGGTCAGGAATCGCAGCACTAGTCATCATCCTCGTAATACGCTGCCGGGACGCTCTCCCGCGGCGGCGACTCGACCTCGATCGGCAGCGCGTTGCCGCGTTCGTCCTGCTTGTAACGGCCGCCGAACGCCTCGACGATGGCCTGCGGTTCCATGCCGTCCCAGTCGACGGTCTCGGCGACGGAACGCTCAGCGCGGGTGGACATGATGCACCGCTGGGACGAGCCGGTGTCGTCGCGATAGGTGCTGTAGATGTCGACCTGCACGTAAGGCAGCCGCGCGTTGGGGATATCGTACAGCAGCATGTCGGCAAGGCGGGCGGTGAGCTTGAGGCCCTCGTGGAACGAGTTGCTGACCTCCCGCCGTTCGCCGCTGACAAGCGCGAACTGTCCCTCGGCGAGCGCGCTGACGCGGATGCTATCGGGCGATACCTCGAGCAGTTCGGCGCTCTGGACGCCGTGCCAGACGCCCGGCTCTGTGCCCTTCGGCATGCGGATCGCCTTCCAGCGCTTGAGTTCGTCGGAGACCATGACGCGGATCGCATCGACGTCGCCCTCTTCGACGCTCTGGCGCCATGCGAG
>JANPBN010000167.1:0-4377 GCA_031430415.1 Dehalococcoidia bacterium | reverse complement strand
GCGTCGTACTCCGCGCGCGTCACGCGCGCGTTGAGCGTGATGTCGCGGCGAAGTTCAAACTTGTCTGCAACGCGGTTCAGGTAGCGCAGCGTCTCCGGCTGCGGGGCGAAGTGCTCGCTCCACTCCCACTCGTCGAGAAGCTCTTCCGAGAAGGAGTAGCCGTAGGTGTAGCTCTCAGAATCGAAGCGCGCGCCTGGATAGCGATTCCAGTACCACGTGCCTCCGACGTCGCCGCCAGCCTCAAGCACGCGCACCGTCAGACCAAGCTGCCTCAGCCGGTACAGCTGATAGAGACCGGAGACGCCCGCGCCCACGATGATCGCGTCGAATTCTGGCTCGCCTGCCCGACGCCCCGCATCACGATCTTCGAGCTGGCTCACGCGCCGACCCTCACGCGCCTCGACGCTGCGCGACGAAGACGGGGATCACGCGCCCGGCGCGTGTCGCGTATTCGGCGTACGGCGGAAACGCGGCAACCGAGCGCTCCCACCAGATCGCGCGTTCGTCGCCGGACAGTTCGCGAACGCTGGCATCGAACGGCTCCGGCCCATCCTGGATGGTGACTGCCGCCGGATCCGCCTTCAGATTGTGGTACCAGACTGGATGCTTGGGCGCGCCACCCATCGAGGCGACGAGCGCGTACTCGCCCTCGTGCTCGACGCGCATCAACGGCGTCTTGCGGACCTTGCCGCTCTTGTTGCCGCGCGTCGTAACGACGATGATCGGGATACCGGTGTCGAGAAGCGTGTTCGCTTCGCGTCCGTCCGTGCGCTCGTACGTCTCGACCTGGTCGCGAACCCACTTCATCGTACTCGGTACGTACTCCCCTTCGATCAATGCCATGGCGTGCTCCTGTTCCCATAGAACCCACCGCGCACGACGTGTGGTGCGGTGACGCTGCCTACACTCTACCGGCCCCGACGCCGATTCTCATCACCCCTGTGATGTAGGGCATCGCCAGGGAGCGCGTCACGACGCTATCGGCGTGAGCTCAAACACCTCGAACGTCGATGGCAGCATCGTTCGCCGCGCAACCTGAAGGCCGGCGCGCTCCCACAATCGCGCGAACTCGCCTTCGGTCCGCTCGCGGCCGCCGTCTCCAAGCACGAGCATCAGCATGTCCGTCGTCTTGAGAAAGTGGTCGCCGTCATGGTCCGGCACGACGCCCTCGACCACCATGATGCGCCCATCGGGTGCCATCGTCCGGCGAATGTTAGAAAGGATCGCGATGCAGCGCTCGTCGTCCCAGTCGTGGATGACAGCAAACATCGTATACAGGTCGCACCCTGCTGGCACGGACTCGAAGAAGTCGCCTCCGATGAATGTCGCGCGCTCGGAAACCGCTGCGTGCTCAAGCAGCGCTTCGGCAGCAGGCTGTAGTGCCGGAAGATCGAACACCGTGCCACGTAAGTGCGGGTGCACTCGCAGCACATGTGCGAGGACTGAGCCCGTGCCGCCGCCGACATCGCACAGGTGGCGCGCGCTCGACAGATCGATCGCCTCGGCGAACAGCATCGCCTGCATCCGGCTGCCCGCGGCCATCGCGCCGGCAAACGCGCGGCCAGCGTCCGGGTTCACGTCCTCGAGATAGGTGAAATACGGCACGCCGAACGCCGCCTCGGCCGCCGGCCGGCCCGTCCGCACCCGCACTGGCATCTCGTTCCAGATGCGAAGGTTCCAGTCCGAACCGAAGAACAGCACCCAGTCACGAAACGAGTACTCGTGGTCGCGGCGCAAGCGATCGCTCGGGCCGTTGTTGCGATACGCGTCGCGGTCACGCCTGAAAAACCCCCGCGATACGAGGAACCGCATCAGCCGTTCGATCGCATCCGCATCACTGCCGGTCTCGGCAGCGAGTTGCGCCGCCGTGCGCGGCCCCGCGGCCAGACGATCAGCGAGGTCAAGGTCCACCGCGCAATAGAGCGCCTTCGTGTCAACAACGCCCATCACGCGTTCGAGGACGAGGTTGAACCCGGGTACCATCCTGCGGTGTAACCGGCCCACCGCCGACCGCAGCCGCAAACCCAGGCGCACGGCGACGGGCGGTGGGACCGGCATACCGAATGCGTCGCGTGCTGCCGGAACGTTCGTTTTCATCTCCCGGTCCTCTCGCCGCAGTCCACGGTCTCCGATACGCACCTTATCGTCGCGTAACAGTACACCCAACGTCCCAGACGCGGGCATCCGACACCTCATCGCCTGCTAAACTTACGGGATGACCGACACCGGCCGTATCGCCGAAGCGTTCTTCAACACCCGCTACAGCATCGATCAGTCCATTGCGGCCGATCTTCTCGGCGTCGCGCTCAGTCGCGGCGGCGAGTACGCCGAACTGTACTTCGAACACCGCGAAGGCTCGAATATCACGTTCGAGCAGCAGTCCGTCAAAACGGCCAGCCGCAGCACGACGCAGGGCGTTGGCATCCGTGTGCTGCAGGGCGACGCGATCGGCTACGCCTACACCGAGGATCTCGGCCGCGACGCCATGCGCCGCGCCGCCGACACCGCCGCGCGCATCGCCTCGCGAGGCGACAGCGCACCGCCCGTCGATGTCATGCATTTCGAGTCGGCGAACTACTACGCGCCCGAGGCCAGCACGATCGGCGTCGCGCCCGCCGACAAGGTCGCCCTGATCCGCCGCGCCGACGACGCCGCGCGCGCGTTCGATGCCAGCATCGGCCGCGTCGACATCAACTTCATCGATGAACTCAAGCACGTCATGGTCGTCACGAGCGCCGGCCGCATCGCCGGCGACGTACAGCCGCTGGTGCGCTTCAACGTGTCGTGCCTCTCGGAGCGCAACGGCAGCCGCCAGACGGCGCGCTGGGGTGGCGGCGGGCGCATGGGCATGGCCTACTTCGACGCCATGCCGCCCGAAGATGTCGCACGCGAGGCGGCGCGCCAGGCCGTCGTGCTGCAGTCCGCCATCGACGCTCCCGCCGGCACGTTCCCGGTCGTGCTCGCGGCCGGCGACAGCGGCATTCTCCTGCACGAGGCCATCGGCCACGGGCTCGAAGCCGACTTCAACCGCAAGAAGACCAGCAACTACAGCGACCGCATTGGCGATATGGTCGCATCCGAACTCTGCACGGTCGTCGACGACGGCACGATCCGGGATAGCCGCGGCTCCATCAATGTCGATGACGAAGGCAACGCGCCCGGATATAACGTGCTGATCGAGAACGGAAAGCTGAACGGCTACATCCAGGATCGCATCAGCATGAAGCATTTCGGCGTGCAGCCTACGGGCAATGGACGCCGCCAGTCGTTCAAGCACTACCCCATGCCGCGCATGACGAACACGTACATGCTCGCCGGGCAGTCAAGCCCGGAAGACATCATCCGCTCGGTCGATCGCGGCATCTACTGCGTGGCCTTCAGCGGCGGCCAGGTGAACATCAGCAACGGCGACTTCGTGTTCAGCGTCACCGAGGGGTATATGATCGAGGGCGGGCAGGTCACGGCGCCGATCCGCAACGTCAATCTCATCGGTAACGGCCCGGACGTCCTGCGCAAGGTCACAGGCGTCGCCAGCGACTTCAAGCTCAGCGACGGACGCTGGACCTGCGGCAAGGACGGACAGTCCGTGCCCGTCGGCGTCGGCATCCCAACGACGCTGATCAGCGGCATGACGGTTGGCGGCACGGCAGTCGGATAGGAAATACCCTGCACCATGGGGTGCATGGGCGTAGCATCACCCATGGAGGGATTCGCATGAAGAAGCTGCTCATTCTTGTCGCTATCGTCGGTATCGCCGCGTTCGCGTTCTCGAAGCTCGGATCCAAAGAGCCGTCGATCGATTAGGACGCCCGGTACTTGCCTCAGGAAGACCTGAACTCACTCGCCAGCGACATCGTCGAGAAGGCGCGCCGTCTCGGTGCGACCGAGGCTGACGCATACATCCGCAGCGGCATCGAATCGACCGTCAGCGTTCGCATGAACGAAGTTGAGAAGCTGATCGAGGCCGGTTCGCGCTACGTCTCGATCCGCGTCATCAAGGACAAGCGCACGGCCGTCTGCAACACCTCAGACTTCACGCCGAAGGCGCTCGACGAGATGGTACGCACCGCCGTCGAACTCGCCGCCATCAGCGAACCCGACGAGTACGCAGGCCTGCCCGATCGAGATGAACTCGCGCTCGATATGGGCGCCGCGCTGCAACTCTACGACGAACGCATCGAGTCGCTGACCGTCGACGAGATGAAGGACATCGTCCTGCGCGCCGAGCAGGCGGCGTTCGATTTCGATCCGCGCATCACCAACTCCGAGGGCGCGGAGTTCGGCGCCGAACGCGGACTTCTCGTGCTTGCGAACACGCTCGGTTTCTGTGGCAGCTATCCGTACACCGCCGCGAGCTTCACCGTCCAGGTCATGGCG
>JANPBN010000166.1:0-1757 GCA_031430415.1 Dehalococcoidia bacterium | reverse complement strand
GCGGCGGGCGTCGCTACGGATACGCCATCTCGTTCTATACGGAGGGCGTCCGGAATAAGTACGACGACATTCCCATGGGCCAGCGCGTCTCATCACTCGCGTTCCAATGGTTCGTCGCACGCTACGGCTATCCGTAGGACTGTGTGTTTGCACCGACAGTGCGTCCACTCATCCCGCCATTCGGCCGGACCTTCGCTTCACTTCGGCCCTGCCAGTCGGCGGGGCCTTCGCTTCGCTGCGGCAAGTACGACGACATTCCCATGGGGCAGCGTGTCTCATCGCTCGCTGTCCCGCCCTTCGGCGGAATCTCCGCTTGGCTGCGATGGTTCGTCGCCCGCTACGGCTATCCGTAGGGCTCTGTGCTCAAAGACCCCCCGTCGCATGGCCGTCGGCTTCGAATGCCGGCTTCCCGCCCTACGGCCCCAATCACCAGTCACCAATCACCATGACCCCAAATATGCACCGCCGAGATTGATCCGCGACCGCGCACTGGTACGATGTAAGGGTAGATATGCCTGAACGAGACGAACTCCAGGTCGCGCGTTGGGATGCCATCCGAAACCGGATCGGCGATGGACTGCGGCATATGCGCGGACGTGGACGTTCGCAGGCCCAGCTCGCCTGGGAGCTCGATGAGCTCGGCTTCCACATCAGCCAGAGCATGGTGTCGCGATACGAGCAGGGCCAGGGCGAGGTGCCGCTCACGCTCGAGCGCATGGTTGGCTGGGCCCTCTGCTGCGACGCACTCGGCTCTGAGCATCTGCACGAACTCCTCGAACTCGCGGGCTACGCCCTGCCGTGGACACGCGGCGACATGAAGCACTTCGATGACCTGCTCAAGCGTTACCGCGCCCTCTCCCGTCCTGACCAGATGGTGCTGCGCCGAAAGATGCTCTGGCACCTCTTGGGGTTGCGGCCGAGCCGTGAGCCCGCGGAGTCAATGACATGATCGAGCCAGCACTTCACGAAGAAGCCCGGCGCGCATTGCGCGATCGCTTGCGGGGGCTCCCAGTTTCCGGCGAACTGCCCACGCGTATCGCGCGCCTGCGTTTGTTGCTCGAAGAACTCGGCGTTCACTGCGATGACACACCCGATCTCCACGACCTCGATGCGATCCTCCTCGCCTCCGCACGCGGCACCGACGCGCTCATCGCCTCACGGCTCGACGACGACCAGCGGCTCATGGCGTACGCCCGTCTCATTGCACGTCTGTTGCTCGGCGAATTGCACGCCCCTCTCGGCGCCATGATGGAGTACGCCGACGAGGCATCGGCGCTCTCGAAGCGCGAACGTGAGGACGAGCGCATGGTCCGTGCACTCGCCAACGCGATCGTCGATGGGCGACTCGACGCCGCCCCCCGCCCCATCTACGAGGATGTGCCACGCCTTACGCTTGCCTTCACGCCTCGCACGGCCGCCCGCTCCACGCTCGGTGGCTTCCACCTGTGGAGCGACTACTGGTACAAGCGTTCCGGCACGTACCGCCGCTGGCGCGCCCGTCCGGACGTCAGCCACGCGATCACCCGCGTCGTCGGCGCGCTCGACCGCGCTCCCATCGCTCACGCGACGTAGCTGCTGACCTCTTCCGATAGCGCGCCGCTCGCCAATCGGCGATCCTGCCTCTCGCAGGTCGAATCCGGCGCCAGCACTCAGCCTTGCGCGTCCGGCACCGCCTGCTTGACGAGGACGCGAACACTATGCCAACCACCATGCCCGCCGTCTCGCTTGTCTCCGTGCCGGGCCGCCGCAACACCACG
>JANPBN010000165.1:0-2095 GCA_031430415.1 Dehalococcoidia bacterium | reverse complement strand
CGGCGTCATCGCAGTCGTCGCACCCGCGCGTCGGCATCTTCGTCGATGTGCCGAACCTGATCTACGCGGCAGAGCGGCGCAACGTGAACATCGACTTTGGCCGCGTGCTGCAGTACTTCACGCGTGACCGTCAGCTCGTCCGCGCCAGCGCCTACGCGCCGATCACCGACGACCCGCAGGCGAAGCTCGAGAATCAGCGCTTCGTGCATCACTTCGTCGCGCACCCCTACCGGATCATCACGAAGCCGCTCAAGCGCTTCGCCGACGGCTCGATGAAGGCGAACTTCGATATCGAACTCGCCATCGACATCCTCACGATGTCGGACCGCCTCGATGTCGTCGTGCTGATGTCGGGGGATGGCGACTTCCGCCGCCTCGTCGAGCTCATCGCCAGCCGCGGCGTCCGCGTCGAGGTAGCCGCGTTCGGCGAGACGGCGTCAGCCGAGATCAAGGCCGTCGCCGACCTCTACATCGACTTCGGCGCCCACCTCGAGGACTTCAAGGCGCTGAAGTAACGCCAGCCGCTCACGGGTTCACCACCACCGAGCCGCGCATCGCGTGATGGATGGTGCAGTAGTAGAAATACTCGCCGGGCGTGTCGAATGTCTGCGCGTACTCGTCGCCGCGGCTCATGTTCTCGCTCTTGAAGCGGTCGCGATCCTCCGTCACGTTGTGCGGCAGATCGCCCGTGTTGAGCCACGACACCGTCGTCCCGCGCTGCACGATGATGTCCGCCGGCTCGAACCTCGAGTCCACCATGTCGACTTCCGCCAACAGCCCCTCGATGACGACGGGCGTGCCCGGCTCCTTCGCGCCGCCGGAGCCGCCGTCACCGCCCGTCATGGCCACCACCGCGATCGCCGCGACGACGGCCACGAGCACGCCCGCACCCGCCCAGATCAGCCAG
Organism: Dehalococcoidia bacterium; assembly: GCA_031430415.1. Classification (GTDB taxonomy): domain Bacteria; phylum Chloroflexota; class Dehalococcoidia; order DSTF01; family JACRBR01; genus JANPBN01. The sequence goes on along the minus strand of JANPBN010000165.1, from coordinate 1,188 downwards.
TTCCGGCGATTGCGTTTGGCGGGCGTTCCGCTGCCCTTGCGACGATGGTTCTTCTTCGCTGCCACGGCTCAACCTCCACTCGCATCAGCTTCGGGCACCGAGGGCGTGCGACGTTAGGGCCGGTCGGCCCACTGCCGCCGCCGTTTGGGCCGGATCCCGCCAAAGGTTCCCTCGGACGCTCCAAGGGCGTATCATCGCCGCCATGGACAAGAGCGACATCGAGCGGCTGATCCGCGAGCACAGCATCGAGACGGTGAAGATCGGCACGCCCGATATCGACGGCGTCTACCGGGGCAAGCGCGTCTCCGCGAAGCAGTTCATCGAGGGCTGCGACGGCCCCGGCTTCGCGCAGTGCGACGTGATCTTCGGCTGGGACATCGCCGAGGAGGTCATCACCGGCGCGAACCTGGCCGTCGGCACGGCGGACACCGGTTTCGCCGACATCCTCCTCCGCCCGGACCTGGCGACGTTCCGCATCGTCCCGTGGGAGCCCGCGACCGCCGCCGTCGTCTGCGATGTCTTCGACGAGCACGGCGCGCCGTTCGCCGTATCGCCCCGCACCGTCCTGCGCCGCGTCCTCGATCGCGCCGCCTCCCTCGGCTACACCGCGATGATGTCCGCCGAGTACGAGTTCCGCATCTTCCGCGAGGATCAGGAGACGCTGCGAGAGAAGCGATACACCGGTCTGCGTCCGCTCAACCCCGGCCTCAACTGCTACTCGATCAGCCACGCCAGCATCGATGAAGTGCCCGTCGGCGCGCTGCGGCGCTACATGGACGAGTACGGCATCGAGATCGAGGGCTACGGCCGCGAGCACGGCGAAGGCATGTACGAGATGAACCTTCGCTACTGCGACGCGCTCGAGGCGGCGGATCGCGCCATGCTCTTCAAGAGCGGCGTCAAGGAGATCCTCGCGCAGTTCGGCACGGTGCCCACGTTCATGGCAAAGTACAGCGAGGACGTCGACGGCTGCAGCGGCCACATTCACCAGAGCCTCTGGCGCGGCGACGCCAACGCCTTCCACGATGCCACCGCGGCGCACGAGATGTCGCCCGCGATGACGCAGTACGTCGCCGGCGCGCTCGCCACGCTGCCCGAACTGCTGGCGCTCTACGCCCCGAACATCAACTCCTACCGCCGCTACGTCACCGGCAGCTGGGCGCCCACCGCCGCCACCTGGGGCATCGA
>JANPBN010000164.1:0-5489 GCA_031430415.1 Dehalococcoidia bacterium | reverse complement strand
CTCCGGTAAGACGCGCGTGATCACCCACCGAATCGCCTACCTCGTCGAGGTGCGGCACGTACCGCCGTGGCGCATCGCCGCCGTCACCTTCACCAATAAAGCGGCGCGCGAGATGCGAAGCCGCGTCGTCGCGCACCTCGGTGAGGAAGCGACTGACCTGGTGCTTGGCACGTTCCACGCACTCTGCGCCCGTTGGCTGCGCGTCGACGGCACGCGCGTTGGCATCGACCGCAATTTTGCGATCTTCGATGACGCGGACCAGATGACGCTCATGAAGCGCGTCGCGGAGACGCTGGGCATCGACACGAAGCGCATCAAAGAGCGGGCGATCCTCTCATCGATATCGCACGCAAAGAGCGAGGTCATCTCACCGTATGACTACGCAGCGTCGACGCGTGACTACTTTACGGAGGTCGTGGCGCGCGCCTATGAACGCTATGAGCAGGCACTGCTTCAGAACAACGCCCTGGACTTCGATGACCTCATCGTCAAGGTCGTCGGCATGCTGCGCGACAACGCCGAGCTTCGCGAGAAGTACCAGGAGCGGTTCCTGCACGTGATGGTCGATGAGTTCCAGGACACGAACATCGCTCAGTATCAGCTGGCGCGGCTCCTGGCGGGCAAGCACGGAAACATCTGCGTCGTCGGCGATCCGGACCAGTCGATCTATTCGTGGCGGTCGGCGGACATCCGCAACATCCTCAACTTCGAGCGGGACTTTCCGAAGGCGCGGATCGTGCTGCTCGAGCAGAACTACCGCTCGACGCAGACAATCCTCGACGCGGCGCACGCCGTGATCTCTGGCAGCAAAGAGCGGCCGGAGAAGTCGTTGTGGACGGATCAAGGCGGCGGCGACCCGATCATCATGTTCGAGGCGTACGACGAATCGGACGAAGCGGAATTCGTCGCGAATGAGATCGCAGCGAGCGATGAGGCCGGCAAACCGCTCTCCGAATCCGCCGTGATGTACCGCACGAACGCTCAGTCGCGGGCGCTGGAGGAGGCGTTTCTCCGTCACAACATCCCGTATCAACTCGTCGGCGGCACACGCTTCTACGAGCGCCGCGAAGTGAAGGATGTGCTGGCGTACCTGCGACTGGTGAACAATCCGTACGACGTGGTGAGCTTCACCCGCGTGATCAATGTGCCCGGCCGCGGCATCGGCGCGAAGTCGCTGGAGCAGCTCGGACGCTGGGCCGAGCGCGTCGGTGTGCCGGTGTATACGTCGCTGCAGATCCTTGCCGCGCAGCAATCCGGCAGCGATCGCACTGACATCGCCGGGAAGGAGCGGCATCCGCTCGGCGCGCGGCAGGCGCGGACGCTGGAGTCATTCTTGGCGCTGCTGGACGACCTGATGGACCTTGCATCGAAGAACAACGTGACGACGCTCGTTCACGGGTTGCTCGAGCGGGTTGGTTACCGCCGCTATCTTCTCGAGGAGTTCGAGGAGGAAGAGGCAACCGAGCGATGGGCGAACGTCGAGGAGCTGCAAAACGTCGCGTCCGACTACGACGGGCTCGCGCCGGGCCACGGACTGCAGTCGTTTCTCGAGGATGTCGCGCTGATAGCCGATGCTGACACGATCGATGAGTCGGGCGAAGGCCGCGGGAAGGTGACGCTCATCACGCTGCACTCGGCAAAGGGGCTGGAATATCCCGTCGTATTCATGACGGCGATGGAGGAGGGCGTGCTGCCCCACATGCGCTCGTTCGACGACCCGGCGCAGATGGAGGAGGAGCGGCGGCTCTGCTACGTCGGCATGACGCGCGCCAAGGAACGTCTCTATCTGTTGAGGGCGTTTCGGCGCTACGGTCACGGCTCGTCGCAGCACAACCCACCGTCACGATTCCTGCACGACATCCCACAGGCGCTCGTGATGCAGAAGGGTCCGCTAAGCGAACAGCAGACGGCAGCCGAGCGCGCCGAGCGCCGCTATCAGCAGTCACCGGCGCGCGACGCGCGGCCCATCGTGCCCGATGAGGCCGTCTTCAGCGGCGGCGAGAAGGTGCGCCACCCGCGCTTCGGCGAGGGCGTTGTCGTCGGCTGCATCGTGAAGGGCGACGACCAGGAGATCACGGTCGCATTCAAAGGCGAGCCCGGCATCAAGAAGCTGATGCTCTCGTTCGCGCCGCTGGAGCGGATTTAGGCGCCGTCCCCTACACCAGCGCGAGTTGGTGCACGAGCGGGTTCGGTCCGGCGAGGACGGCGGCGCCATGCAGAGCGGCGCGCGCGCACGCCTCGCCGACATCGAAGCCACGAGCGAGGTACCACGTCAGCGCGCCCGCAAAGCTGTCGCCTGCGCCGTAGGTTCCGGCGATCGGCGCTGCTGCCGGGTGCGCGGCGAAGCGGACGCGGCCAGAGCTCGTCTCGACGTAGCCGCCAGCCTCACCTTCGGTCATCACGAGCGCAGCGGGCGGGACCGCGTAATCAGTCAGCGTGCTGGCCTCTCGCGGATCGCTGCGACTGCCCACGACGACATCGGCCCGAACTCCGGAGCGCGCGAGGGCTTCGCCGCGACGGGCGGTGACGACGAGCAGCCGAGCCGCCCTCGCCGCGACGAGCGTTTGCGGGTCCTGGCCCGTGAAGTACGCCGCGTCGCAGGACGCGAGGGCGTCCCAGGGCAGTGGATCATCACGTCGCGGATGGAGCGGCTGGCCGACGACGAAGATCGTACGCTCTGCGCCGGGCGTCAGCACGACCAGATCGCGCGTCTGCGGGACGCCGCGGCGCCCCGTGTGGATGCGGGCGCCCGTTGCGGCCAGCCGTGCCTCGATCATCGCGGCCGCATCATCGTTTCCGAGGGCGGTGAAGAAGTGAATCTCGCCATCGCTTCGGGCGAGCTGCGCGAAGGCAATGCCGCCACCACCGCCGGCAATCCACTCGGGCGTTTCGAGATGCGCGATATCGCCCGCTGCCGGAAGGGCTGGCAAGCGGCCAATGACCACGTGCTCGACGTGGCCAATCACCGCGATGCGGAGCCGGGAGGAGGGAGAAGCGGTCATGGCGTGGCCGCAGTCTAGCAATAGCCACGCCTTCCACTTTGCCGCAACGACCGCGGGCGGTACGCTCGCTGCATGAAGGCAGAGATTCTCAGCATCGGCACCGAAATCCTTCTGGGCGAGATCATCGACACGAACGCGGCGTACATTGCGTCGCGGCTGCCGGCGATCGGCCTCGACCTCTACTACAAGAGCGTGGTCGGCGATAACTTCGACCGCCTGCGCGAGACGTTCCAGCGCGCGGTCGACCGCTCCGACGTTGTCATCTGCTCCGGCGGCCTCGGTCCGACCGAGGACGATCTGACGCGCGAGGCGATCTGCGCCGTGCTGGGCGAAGAGCCGCACGTCGATCCGACGCTGGAGGCCGATCTGCGCGGCTTCTTCGAGCGGCGCGGCTACGTGATGCCGGAGAGCAATGTGAAGCAGTGCTGGCTCATCCCATCGGCGCGGGCGATCCCGAATCCACGAGGCACAGCGCCCGGCTGGTGGGTTGAGCGCAACGGCAAAATCATCGTCGCGATGCCGGGACCGCCGACGGAGATGAACCGCATGTGGGAGAGCGAAGTGTCGCCCGAACTGCGGCGCCGGGCGCCCGACAGCGTCCTCATCACGCGGACGCTCAAGACAACCGGAATCGGCGAGGGCACGGTAGACCAGATGGTGAGCGCATTGCTGAAGACATCGAACCCCAGCGTCGGCATCTACGCGCGGGCCGACGGCGTCCATCTGCGCATCGCCGCGAAGGCCCGTGAAGAGCGCGCGGCCTGGGAGATGATCCACCCGGTCGAGGAGGAGATGCGCCGGATCCTTGGCCCGGCGATCTGGGGCGCCGACGACGAAACGTTCGAGAGCATCGTCGGAACACTGCTGCTGGAGCAGGGAGCGACGCTCGCGACGATGGAATCATGCACGGGCGGACTCCTCGCCAGCACGCTTACCGACGTGCCGGGATCGTCGGGATTCTTCAAGAGCGGGCTGGTGTCATATCAGACCGACACCAAGATCGCGTGGGGCGTCGACGGCGCGGTGATCGAGGAGTACGGCGTCATCAGCGCCGAATGTGCGCGCGAGATGGCACGCGTCGCCCGTGAACGGATGGAGGCGACGGTCGGCGTGGGCATCACCGGTGTCGCCGGGCCCGACGAGCAGGAGGGCAAGCCCGCGGGCACGATCCACATCGCCGTCGACGCCGCCTGGGCGCCACCCCAAGCCATGAGCTACGTCTTCCCGCAAGGACGCACGGCCGTGAAGCGCCGCGCGGTCACGGTCGCGCTGACCCTGATCCGCAACGCCCTGCTGTCGCATCGCGCCGAAGGCCTGACCTGATCCGATCGTCAGTAGCCGTCTGTCTGGTACTGACCTCGGGCACGGGTTAGGCTTTTTTCATGGGTTCGAGCCTGGAATCACTCAACGCGCTAAAGGAGCTTCCCGTGACGATGCCGGAAACGGACAACAAGGTCGCGCTCGTCATCGCCGCGCACCCGGACGACGCCGACTTTGGCGCGGCGGGCGCGACGCGCCTCTGGACGCGGGAGGGCTGGACGTTCTACTACCTCGTCTGTACGGACGGATCGAAGGGCACCGCCGACCCGGGCATGGCGCCGGAGGACCTCATACGGATCCGCCGCGACGAGCAACGGGAGGCGGCTCGCCGCGCCGGTGCGAGCGACGTCTTCTTCCTCGACCACACCGACGGCGAGCTGACGTACACACGTCAACTGCTCGGCGACGTCGTGCGCCACATCCGGATGCTCAAGCCGTACGCGGTCTTCACGCACGATCCGGAGGCGTACATCGTCCGGAATAGCTTCGTGAATCATGCCGACCACCGCTGCACGGGGCAGGTCACGGTCGACGCCGTGTACCCGGCCGCCCGCGATCGCCTCAACTTCCCGGAGCATCTCGCCGACGGCCTCGAGGTGCACAACGTGAAGGAGATCCTGATCTGGGGCTCAGAGAAGGCGAACTTCGATGTCGACATCACCGATGTTGTCGAGGAGAAGATCCACGCGCTCAACGCTCACGTCAGCCAGGGGCTCGGAGCAGACAACAAGGACAGCGACTTCCTGAAGTTCGTCCGCGAGCGCTGGCGTGGCGAAGATGGCCGCTTCACCGAGAAATTTCGCCGCGTTGTGCTGTTCCGCTGATCTAGCCCTTCACCTCTCGATCCTGTCGTGCTACCATCGCGCGCGGCGGGGCAACAGAAGAGGGGTCGCGGTTGAAGTGGATAGGGGCGGCGCTCGCCGTGGCGCTCACGATCGTGTGGGCGTTGGTATCTTCCGTGGGCACAGCGTATGGGCAGGAACCACGCGATCCACTCATCGACCCGATGGTGGGTGGCGATGGTTCGCGATTCCAGGTGGTTGGCCTCATCGGCTGGGTTCCCGGCGAGACGGTGCGCCTCCAAGTAGGCTTCGTGACCAGCGAGCCACTGACATTCGCCGGGCCGTTCGCTTTTGAACAGCCCGTCACGGTTCTCCGCGACGGCAC
>JANPBN010000163.1:0-4859 GCA_031430415.1 Dehalococcoidia bacterium | reverse complement strand
TCGCGATGCCGTCGCTGATCTGGTGCGAAAAGGCCGCGATCTGGAGAAGACCGTTCTGGCGCGGGCCGTGGACTTGCATCTGCGCAATCGCATCGTCGTTTACGGTAACAAGACCGTCGTGTTCGACTAGCACGGGACCGGGAGGCAACTAGATGCCCAACGTGATGAAGGTCGGTGACATCGAAGTGATCGCCGTGTCCGACGGCGCGATCACGATGATACCGACGACGTACTTTGCGGGAACGACCGATGCGCAGTGGGAGCCACACCAACGCTGGCTGACGCATGACGGTATGTACATGTCGCCCCTCGGGTGCTTTGTTGTTCGATCAAAGGATGCGACCGTGCTAATCGACACAGGTTTGGGGCGGGTCCACGGGGCCGGGTATCGTGGCGGCGACCTTTTGGACGATCTTGGCGCGGCTGGTGTGCGCCCGGAAGACGTTGATGTCGTGTTCCTGACGCATCTCCACGCCGATCACTGCGGTACCGCGGCTATTCGCGACGGCGAGGTAATGCGTCCGACCTTTCCGAAAGCCGCGTACCGCTGGACAGCCGATGAACAGGCGTACTGGACAAGCCCAGAAGCATCGGGCCAGTTCATCAGGAAGGACATTCTTGCGGCCGTTGCCTCGCGCTGGCAGGCGGCCGACGGAGGTACGTCGCTGGCGCCGGGCGTTGACGTACTGGCGATGCCAGGACACACGCCGGGGCACGCCGGCGTGGTCGTGTCGTCGGGTGACGCGCGAGCGTTCATTCTCGGTGACGGCATCGGCTGTCCGGTGCAGCTCACTGAATCCGAATGGTCCGGGACGGGCGACGTCGACCCGAAGCTCGCTCGGCGGATGCAGGAATCCGTAGCGAAAGAGGTCGAAGGAAGCGGCGCGCTGCTCGGCGCGAGCCACTTTCCCGGATTGACGCTCGGGCGCGTGCTTGTCGGCGAGGGGAGACGGTACTGGCAACCCGGATGAGTCAGGCGGTTGCCGGCGGAAACTCTTCGGGGTAGCCAGCGGCGTTTCTAAGTCGCGTGCCCGAGAACGCCATCGTGCTGGAGACGAGGGCGCACCAGAGAGGGCCGAGGCGCGGCGTGACTCGCAGCTCGACGTTCGCCTCCATGAGCGCTTCGAGTAGGTCGCCGACAGGTTCGATGGCGGCGGGAGTGACTGCCGATTGCGCAACATAATGTCCGGCAATCGTGTCGTTGAGGGCAAACGCCTCGGCGGGCATCGTGTACCGGAAGAGGGTTGTTTCGCGGATGCGTTGGAGCCACGCCGACTCGATCGTGATGACCATGCGGGCCGCGACCGTGCGAAACCAACGTTCGCGATCTGCGGCTGTGGTGGATTCGATGGGCCAGAAGCACGCGCGCGGACAGTCGCGCGGCAGGAAGTACATCGGCGCGTGCCACTCGTCGATGGCCCAGACGAGCGGTTCGATCTGTGGCCGCTCCAATGGCGCCCGCGGCTCGAATCGCTCGATGCCGGGGTCTTCGCTGAAGTGATACAGCGCGACTGGAGTCAAGCGGGCGCTCCGTGCGCCACGAGCGGCCACGGGCGCGCACGTTCCCACATCAACCCCAGATCGAGCAGCAACGCATCGTCGTGCCGGCGCGTGTAGATCTGAATGCCGACCGGGAGGCCGCTGCTCGTCAGGCCGACGGGGAGAGAAATCGCGGGATAGCCGCTAACGTTGCCGGGAATCGTGAGCGCGCCGTTGTTGTTCCTGCCCACCCGTTCGCCGTCAACGGATGATGGCATCGGGCCCTCGGCCTTGTACGCCTCGAACGGGTTCGTGGCGCAGATCATGAGGTCGGTTTCCTCGAAGAGATCCGCGAAGGACTCATTGATCGCCATGCGAAATCGGTCGACGGAGGCGGCGTGCCAGATCCGGTAGTTCTCCATGAACATCATCGCCGCCTTGATCTCGTAAGTGAGATCGTCGGCGCAGTCGGGCCAGTGGCCGGACAGGTCGTTGAAGAGATCCGGCGCGCCTGCCGTCGCCCAGCGTGTCCCATTTTCCGGGACCGCAAGCGCGGCGCTGACGGGCCGGAGTTCAGCGAGCTTCACGAGCTCGTCGGCGGCTTCCTCGACGAGACGGCGCACCTCCGGCTCGAGAACCGCGATGCCGAGGTCAGGCGTAACGACGACGCGCAGCCCTTTGACGGATCGTGTTCCGAGGTCGCGCTCCCATCCATCGATGCGCGGCAGCGAGAACGAATCACGTGCATCGTAGCCCGATGCGACGTCGTACCAGCGAGCGACATCACGAACGCTCCGGGCGAGCGGACCGCCTTGTTGTGTGAGCGGGCCGTTCTTCGCCTTTGGTCCGCGTGGAATGCGGCCGTAGCTGCCTTTCATGCCGACGAGGCCGGTGTACGCGGCGGGAATGCGAATGCTGCCGCCGCCGTCGCCGCCAGAGGCGATGGGCACAAGGCCTCCGGCCACGGCTGCGGCCGAGCCACCAGACGAACCGCCGGGGGTGCGATCGAGGTTCCACGGGTTGCGCGTCACACCGTAGGCCTTCGTCGCGGTGTAGGCGACGAGTCCGAACTCGGACTGTGTGCTCTTTCCGAGGATCACGGCGCCAGCACTCCGGATTCGCTCGACCTGCGTGCAATCGCGCTCGCGCACGTTGTCCTTGTAGACGATCGATCCCCAGGTGGTCGGCATGCCGGCGACGTCGTTGACATCTTTCATTAGCATCGGAACGCCGGCAAACGGGCCGGGGTCTTCGCCGCGCTTGACGCGCTGATCGATGTCGCGTGCGGCCGCCCGCGCGCCCTCGGCATCGAGATAGCTCACCGCATTGAGCTTCGAAGCGGCGATGGCAGCGAGCGAGGCCTCGGTCGCGTCGGACGAGCTGATTTCGCCGCGACGGATGGAGTCAGCAAGGGATGAAGCGTCTTCGAGCCAGGGGGTCATGGTTGTCTCCTTAGGCGATCGCCACGCGGGACGATTCTACGCTGCGGCACGGACTAGAGCGAGTGTCAGTCTCGGGATAAGCCGAGGCCCCGCTGAGCGATGATGTTCCGCTGCACCTCCGACGTTCCGGCGGCGATGGTGTACGAGACGGCGGCGAGGTAATAGCTGGCGAGCCGAGCATCGAGCGGCGCGAATGGCGAGGTGCGCATGAGCATGCCGGTGAGCCCAAGCATCGACAGGGCCGAAACGGCGAATCGTGACTGGAGTTCGGTCGAGTAGAGCTTCGCGACGGAGGCTTCCGCGTTCGGGACGAGGCCCTGCCCCTGCATCCACGCGACGCGGTAGGCGAGCAGGCGGCCGACGGAGAACTCGATGTGGAGCTCGGCGAGACGGTGCCGGTTCGGGGCCGAGACGGTACCACCAGCGCGGGTGTGGGCGATGAGATCGTCGAGCAGCGTTTGGGCGAAGACAATGCGTTGGATGCCCGAGCGCTCGAAATCGAGAGTGGTGGTGGCGACGTACCAGCCACGATTGAGTTCGCCCACGAGATTCGCGCGCGGAATGCGGACGTTGTCGAGGAACATCTGGTTGAAAGCGGCGGAGCCGAGGACGTTCGTCAGCGGCGTGATGGTGATGCCGGGTGACTTCATGTCGAGCAGGAAGTAGCTGATGCCGCGATGCTTCGGTGCCTCGGGATCCGTGCGCGCGAGGAGGATGCAGTAGTCGGCGCGATGTGCGCCGGATGTCCAGATCTTCTGGCCGTTCACGATGAAGTCGTCGCCATCCTGGACGGCGCGCATTTGGAGAGATGCGAGGTCGGAGCCGGCGCCGGGTTCGCTGAACCCCTGGCACCAATGCATCTCCGCGCGCGCAATAGGCGTGAGGAACCGGTCCCGTTGCTCCGGCGTGCCGTGCAGCATGAGCGTTGGCCCGACCATCGCCACGCCGGTGCCGCCGAATCCGGGCGCACGGAGGGCGGACATCTCTTCGTTGTAAACGAGTTGCTGCATCGGGCCTGCGCCGAGGCCCCCGTGCTCTTTCGGCCAGGCGAGTGTGAGCCATCCCTTCGCCGCGAGCTTGCGTTGGAAGGCGCGTGCCTCGATCCCGACCGCGGCGGGGGCGTCCTCGCGATCGTTGTAGGCGGCGCTGCCCCATTGGGGAGGCAGCTCCGCATGCACGAACGCGCGAATCTCGTCGCGGAACGCCTCTTCTTCGTCGGTGAACCGAAAGTCCATGCGGATTTCCCCTGGCGCCGCAGGTATGGCTCCACTGCTCGTCGTCGATGCTAGCACACGTCTCGAGTCGTGTCCGCGTTGGCAGTTCTTCGCGAGCGGTTGACGAAAGCTATTGCGGGTAGGGCGTCAAACCTGTAACGTCGCGCCCACGGCACACAGGGAACGGAATGATAAGCAGACGGATGAGCGACCAGCACCAGACATCGGCCGGATCCGGGCGCATGCCCGCCATCGACCTGCTGCGCGGGTTCGCCATCGCGTGGGTCGTGTTATTCCATCTCTGGGGCGATCTGGAGTTCTTCCCGGGCGTGCCGCGCGAGTACTACGAGCAACTTCAGTATCAATTCACCGAAGGCCGCGGGCCCTGGCGGGTCTTCACATCGGCGCTTGAGTTGTTTTTCCGAGACGGGTTCCAAGGGGTTCCGCTGTTCATGATGATCAGCGGCATCTCGCTGACCGTGGCGGCTCATCGAGCGAGCGGTGGGGTGAATTGGCCGAGGTTCCTCGCGGCCCGCTTTCGGAAGCTCCTGTTTCCGTATTGGTTCGGCGTCGCGATCACGTATGGAGTCATCGCGTTGATCGCGTGGCGGCAGGCGGCGATTGGTGACGGCACGTTCGCCAACCAGTTCACCGGTGGCGTAACCATCTCCCGCGCCAGCTTGATCAACATCGACTGGGAGGTCGTGCGCGCGAGTGTGCTGCT
>JANPBN010000162.1:0-5025 GCA_031430415.1 Dehalococcoidia bacterium | reverse complement strand
CCGCGAGCGCTACGTCTTCCTGCGCTGGGGGCAGCAGGCCTTCGACGACTTCCGCGTCGTGCCGCCGGATACCGGCATCGTCCATCAAGTGAATCTGGAGTATCTCGCGCGCGTCGTCTTCGAGATGCGCAGCGACGGCGGCCTGCTGGCGTATCCGGACTCCGTCGTGGGGACGGACTCGCACACGACGATGGTCAACGGACTCGGCGTGTTCGGCTGGGGCGTCGGCGGCATCGAGGCGGAGGCGGCGATGCTCGGCCAGCCGATGCCGATGGTGACGCCGGAGGTCATCGGGTTCAAGCTGAACGGACAACTGCGCGAAGGTGCGACGGCGACCGACCTGGTACTGATGGTGACCCAGATGCTGCGCGCGAAGGGCGTCGTGGGCAAGTTCGTCGAGTTCTACGGTAAGGGGCTGTCGAGCCTGAGCCTCGCTGACCGCGCGACGATCGCGAACATGGCGCCGGAGTACGGCGCGACGATGGGCTTCTTCCCCGTCGACGCGGAGACGCTGGCGTACATGCGCTTCACCGGCCGCGACGAGGCCGTCGTGCAGCTTGCGGAGGCGTACACGAAGGCGCAGGGCCTCTTCCGCACCGACGACTCGCCAGAGCCGGTGTTCACCGATACGCTCGCGCTCGACCTTGCCGACGTCGAGCCGAGCCTCGCCGGGCCGAAGCGGCCGAACGACCGCGTGCCGCTGTCCGGCGCGAAGCAGGGCTGGCGCACCAGCCTCGTCTCGATGCTCGAACAGGGCGCGACGAACGGCGCAGACCGCGAGAAGATCGAGCGCTGGGTGGGCGAAGGCGGCAGCGTCGCGGGCGCGACGGCGGGCGCCGAGCCAGAGCCGTGCCCGTGGGAGAGCGTCGCCGTGAGCCATGGCGGCAAGCAGTTCGGCGTCGGCCACGGGTCGGTCGTCATCGCGGCGATCACGTCGTGTACGAACACGTCGAATCCGGCGGTCATGCTCGCGTCGGGGCTGGTCGCGAAGAAGGCAGTCGAGCGCGGCCTCGCGAGCAAGCCGTGGGTCAAGACGAGCCTCGCGCCCGGCTCCAAGGTCGTCACGGCGTACCTCGATGAGGCGGGGCTGACGCCGTATCTCGAGAAGCTCGGCTTCCACCTCGTCGGATACGGCTGCACGACGTGCATTGGCAACTCCGGACCGATACCGCAGCCGGTGTCCGACGCGATAAGCGACGGCGATCTCGTTGCTGTGTCGGTGCTGTCGGGCAACCGCAACTTCGAGGGGCGCGTGAACGGCGAGGTGCGTGCCAACTATCTCGCGTCGCCGCCGCTCGTGGTCGCCTACGCGATCGCAGGCACGATGGACATCGACCTGACGAGGGAGCCGCTGGGCACGGGCAGCGATGGCGCGCCGGTGTATCTGCGGGACATATGGCCCTCGCAGCAGGAGGTGCGCGATGCGATCCGCACATCGGTGAAGTCGGAGATGTTCCGCGAGAAGTACGGCCTCGTCTTCGAGGGCAACGACGACTGGCGCGGCCTCGATGTGCCGGACGGGCACCTGTACGAGTGGGACGACACATCTACCTACGTGAAGAAGCCGCCGTACTTCGACGGGATGACGCTGCAGCCGGAGCCGGTAACGGACATCCGGCATGCGCGCGTGCTGGCGTCGCTCGGCGACTCGGTGACGACGGATCACATCTCGCCGGCCGGATCGATCCCGAAGAGCAGCCCCGCTGGCACGTATCTGATGCAGAACGAGGTCGCGCCCGAAGACTTCAACTCGTACGGCACGCGCCGCGGCAATCACGAGGTGATGGTGCGCGGCACGTTCGCGAACATCCGCCTGCGCAACCAACTCGCTCCCGGCACGGAGGGCGGCGTCACGCGCTTCCTGCCCGGCGGCGAGCAGATGTCGATCTTCGAAGCATCGATGCGTTACCAGGCCGAGGGCACACCGTTGCTGATCATCGCGGGCGCGGAGTATGGCACGGGGTCGTCCCGCGACTGGGCGGCGAAGGGGACGGCGCTGCTCGGCGTGCGCGCAGTGATCGCGAAGAGCTACGAGCGGATCCATCGCAGCAACCTGATCGGCATGGGCGTGTTGCCGCTGCAGTTCCTTCCGGGCGAGGATCGCGACACGCTCGGCCTGAGCGGCGAGGAGCTGTACGAGATCGGCGGCATCGCCGAGGGGCTCTCGCCGGGCAAGCGCCTGACCGTCTCGGCGACCGCCGCCGATGGTGCGACCAAGACCTTCACCGTCGTCTGCCGCATCGACACGCCGATCGAGGTGGACTACTACGCGCACGGCGGGATCCTGCAGTACGTGCTGCGCCAGTTGGTCGGGACGTAGTCGGCCAGCCGCTTCGGCCACCCTCGTTGAGTTAGCCTCGCTAGGAGGCCTGCTCGTTGCGCCCTCTCGCGTTACCATCTGTGGCAACGAGGCGCAGACGGCGCGTGCGTTTCACCAGCGACCAGCAACTAGCGACCAGGACACCACTACATGAAGACTTCCATTGCGCTCAGCATGACGGGGGACGGGAACTGGGATGAGGTGGCGGAGTACGTCGTCGAGGCGGAGAAGCTCGGCGTCGACTACGTGTGGTCGGCCGAGGCGTGGGGCTTCGATGCCGTGACGCCGCTGGCGTATCTCGCGGCGAAGACATCGCGCATCAAGCTCGGCGCGGGCATCATGCAGGCCGTCGCGCGGACACCCGCGAACACGGCGATGACGGCGATGACGCTGGCATCGATGTCCGGCGGGCGATTCATCATGGGGCTCGGTGCGAGCGGTCCGCAGGTCGTCGAAGGCTGGCACGGCGTGCAGTTCCGGAAGCCGATCCGCCGCATCCGCGAGGTGATCGAGATCGTGCGCCTCGTGTCGTCCGGACAGCGGCTGCAGTACGACGGCGAGATCTTCCATCTGCCGCTGCCGGGCGGCGAAGGCAAGGCGATCAAATCGGGCGCGCCGCCGACGGCCGCGCCGATCCCGGTGTACCTGGCGACGCTCAGTCCCGTGAGCCTCGAGATGACGGGCGAGATCGCGGACGGCTGGGTGGGCACGTCGTTCATCCCGGCGCATGCCGATGTCTTCTTCGACCACATCAAGCGCGGCGCCGAGAAGGCCGGCCGCACGCTCGCAGACATCGATCTGCAGGCGGGAGGCGCCGTCGCGATCTCGGACGACGTCGACAAGCTGATCGCGCGGCACCGGCCGGGCATTGCGTTTACGCTCGGCGCGATGGGCAGCAAGGAGCACAACTTTTACAACGCCGCGTTCCGGCGTGCCGGATACGAAGAGGAAGGCCTCGCCGTGCAGCGCAAGTGGATCGAGGGCGACCGCGTCGGCGCGGCGCAACTCGTACCGGATGAGATGGTCACCGGCGCGAACCTCCTCGGCACGGAGGCGATGGTGCGCGACCGCGTCCGCGCCTACCGCGATGCCGGCGTCACGACGCTCCGCATCAACCCCGACGGCCGCTCGCTTGCGGACAGGCTCGAAGGCCTCGGCAAGGCGCTGGATCTCGTACGCGACGTGAACGCGGAGGGATAGGCGGCTGGTGACTGGTGATTGGGTGCGACGCGTCGGTTCCCAATCACCAGTCACCAATCACCAGCGAACCATCATCGCGGAATGGTGGCGTGGCTGCGCATGCGGGGCTGCTCGAGGCGCATGCCGACGAGCGGACGCGGCTCGTTGCGGCGGGCCTCGAATGCGAAGGCGACGGCGAGGATGAGCGCGCCCACGGCTTCGAGAGGCTCCTCGGCGGACTGTTGCCACGTGCCCGGCGACGCAAACGCATCGAGCGCCTCAGCGACAGCGAGCATTGCGCCCGCGACGAGGATGGCGACGAGGAAGCGCGGGCTGCGGGCGATCACCGTCAGCGACGCGCCGAGCACGAGGCCGGCGAACGCGACGTAGGCCATCATGATCACGTCATCGATGTTGTTCACGCCGGGCGGCGGAGCGAAGCCGTGCGTATCGAGCCAGTCGCCGGCGGTCTGGTGCCAGCGGAACGTCGCATCCATGGCGAGCGCGACGAATCCGGCGCCGGCGATGAGCGCGACCAGCGGCGGCATCGCATCGGAGCGGCGTGAGCGGAGGAGCGCCATCGCGAGCGCG
Source organism: Dehalococcoidia bacterium (assembly GCA_031430415.1). Taxonomy (GTDB): domain Bacteria; phylum Chloroflexota; class Dehalococcoidia; order DSTF01; family JACRBR01; genus JANPBN01. The sequence continues at coordinate 935 of JANPBN010000162.1, read as the reverse complement.
GCCGTGCCGGCGACGATGAGGCCGCCGACGGCTGCTGCGTTCGTGAGATTCGTGAGCGCTTCCGCGAAGTCCATGGCGGCGATCCTACTACGTCACGCGAGAAATTTCATTACCGGGCTTGACATACGTGGAGTATCGGCGGGCCGTGCGGCATTTTGTACTGTAATTTTCGTGTTCGAGTGCACTGGGCGCGTCCTCCACACTCGGCAAGAGAGGCGCCCCGGGCAGTGGGCGCCTCTTTTGCTTGCAGGTCGCGTCCCGCCCGTGGGGGCAGGTTACGGACGGACGCCGATGAGTTTCGCGAGCTTCAGCGTGTTGAAGAGGGCCGTGCTGACGTACCACTTCACGCGCGTGCGTGTCGCATCTTTCGTCTCGAGGCTGCCGACGGTCTCGACGATCAGGCCACCCGGCGCGGTGATGCCGGCGACCGCGCCTTCGCCCATCTGCATGGAGTAGATCGTCGAGCAGTCGGTGCTGGAGCCGACGGTCTTCGCATCGGAGATGTAGTCGGAGACGCCGATCGGCACGCCGTCGTAGAACTGCACCATCTGGCCGAACTCGTTGCGATCGGTCTCGAGGAAGCCACCGGAGCTGCGGGCGAGGTTGTTGAGGCCGCGTCGGGTGCGTTTGCTCATGAGCAGCAGTTCCGGGCGGCCGGCCTTGATGAGATCGAGCAGTTCATCGAGCTTGGCCAGGGTGAGCGTCGCGCCGTTTGTGCCCATCGAGATCGCCTGGCCGCCGGTCGCGAGCTTGTCGATGCCATCGAAGGACTTGGCATCGACGGCGGTGTCGCCGTTGACGAACGTGTCTTCGAACTTGGTCTGCACCGCCTTCGCCTTGAGGCCGATGACGGCGGACTGCATGTCCTGGATGTTGCTGCGCGTCGTGAGGAGGAAGTTGTCGATGTCCGCATCGCCGCCGACGATCTTGAGGGT
>JANPBN010000161.1:0-1652 GCA_031430415.1 Dehalococcoidia bacterium | reverse complement strand
GAGGTCGGCCATCTTCGCCTCGCCGGGGCCGTTGACGACGCAGCCCATGACGGCAACGGTCAAGATCTTGCCGCGCTTCGTGAAGTGCTCCTCGACCTTGTTCGCGAGCGGGATCAGTTCGATCTCGATGCGGCCACAGGTGGGGCAGGCGACGAGCGTCGCGCCACGCTTGCGGAGGTTCAGCGTGTTCAGGATGTCCCAGCAGATCGGCACTTCCTCGACCGGATCGGCGGCGAGCGAGACGCGGATCGTGTCACCGATGCCTTCGGACAGCAGGATGCCGATGCCGATGGCGCTGCGGACGGAGCCGGCGCGCGGCGTGCCGGCCTCGGTGACGCCGAGGTGCAGCGGGTACGGGACGATCGGAGCGAGACGGCGGTACGCCTCGACCATAGTCGGGACGTCGAACGCCTTCATCGAGATCTTGATGTCGTCGAAGCCGGCGTCGTTGAGGACGCCGATCTCCCAGAGGGCCGCCTCGACCATGCGGTCGGGGAGCGAGGGCGGCATCTCGCCATCGGCCAGCGCCCGGATTGGCGGCAGCGAGCCCGCGTTGACGCCGATGCGGATCGGGATGCCGCGTTCCTTCGCCTCCTTCGCGACGACCGTGACTTTCTCGGCGTCGCGGATGTTGCCGGGGTTGAGGCGCAGGCCGTGGAATCCGGAGCGAATGGCTGCGAGCGCCCAGCGGTAGTCGAAATGGATGTCGGCGATCAGCGGCACCGGAGTGCGGCGGACGATCTCCGGCAGCGCCTCGGCGGCCTCCTTGTCGGGGACGGCGACGCGGACGATGTCGCAGCCGGCTTCCTTCAGCTGATCGAGCTGGGCGACCGTGGCATCGACGTTTGCGGTGTCGGTGGCCGTCATCGACTGGACGGCGATCGGAGCGTCGCCGCCGACCTGGACATCGCCGACGAAGACGGGCTTGGACACGCGTCGGGGGGTCATCATTGCAGCAGGCTGTCTCCCTTAACGATTCGCGCGACATCGTAGTAGGTGATCACAAAGAACAGCATGATCATCAAGGCGAATCCAACCAAGTGTACCAGCGCTTCCCGCTCTGGGGCGACGCGTTTCCCGCGGCGCAGGAACTCGACGAAGATGAACGCGAGTCTGCCGCCATCCACCATTGGAATAGGCAGGAAATTCAGGATGGCCAGCCCCATGCTGATGGAGGCCGCGAACTCGATGAGGTAGCGCCAGCCGGCGACGTCGATGATCTCGCCGGTGGCCTGGGCGATGCCTACGGGGCCGGTGACGGGCGCGCCGCCGCCGAAGCCGCGAACCATCGTCCAGACCTGGTTGCGCGTGAGGATGACGGTTTCCCATGCCTTGCGCGCGCCGGCGGGGAACGCCTCCCATGGCGGCTTCGAGACGGTCTTGGTCGGCGCCTCGACGGCCTGAGGCGGGCTGAAGTAATAGCAATCGCCGGCCGCTTGGGGGAACAGATCATTCTTGAGGGACTCGGCGGCGGCGCGCTCATCTTTGGGCAGGGCGCCGCATTGCGCAGCGGTGAGCGATTTGAAGCCGTAGTCGGCGGGGCTGTAACAGCTGGCCGGCGAACCCGGCGCGATCTTCGCCTGGTTCGAGGCGTACTCCTTCTTCAGGTCTTGCTCGAGCTTCGCCGTCTCGGCCGGCGTGCGGTCGATGCT
>JANPBN010000160.1:0-1559 GCA_031430415.1 Dehalococcoidia bacterium | reverse complement strand
GCACGTCGTCATCGACCTCGAAGAGCAGCGACTCCATCGCGTGCGACGTCTCACGCATCGCCTTCAGCAGCCAACTTCGGGGGTCGTACTCGGGTACCGGGCGCATGACGCACCTCGTGTCAGGAAGCCCCGCACCGCGGGACCGGATATGTGCTTCGCGTGTATCGCGATCCTACGCTCATCCCGCGGGCGTTACAAGTACCTGGCCGCCGATCTTCGTAGACTGACCGCGATGGATACCGCGATCCTGCCGGCGACTATGGAACAGATCGACACCTTCACGGCACTCGTTGGTGACGTCGGTGACTGCACCGCGTGCGAGCGCATGCACCATTGCCATGTGCTGTCGACCGCGAATGGGCCGCTCGATGCGCGCGTCTTCTTCATCGCCGAGGCCGTCGGCCGGCGCGGCGGAGCCGTCACCGGCGTGCCGCTGACGCGCGACGAGAGCGGGCGCCGCTTCGCGGCGCTGCTGGAGTGCGCCGGACTCGCCCGAACCGAAGTCTTCGTCACGAATGCTGTTCTGTGCAATCCGCTCGATGCCGCTGGACGCAACCGGCGCCCTGCGTCCATCGAAGTCGCACGCTGCCGTCCGTTCCTCGAACGTACGATCGAGGTCGTCGCAGCGCCGGTCGTCGTAGCGCTCGGTCGCGTCGCCCTCGACGCTCTCGCCACGATCTCGCCGCATCAGGCGGATCTGCGACGTGACGCCGGGACGGCGCTCACCTGGCACGGCCGCACACTCGTGCCGATGTACCACCCGAGCCGTCAGGCGCTCCTGCATCGCCCGGACGCGGCGCAGCACGAGGACTGGCGCCGCCTCGGCGTGATCGCCAGGGAGGCATCGCCCCGCTGCAGCGCGGTCCCCGGCTTTGTCCCAGCGCACGGCGGCTCCTACCATGACGCAGGATGAATCTCGACGCCCTCCCCTACACCTCGTACATCGTCCTCCTGGAGTTCTGCGTCGGCAGCCTCCTCTTTTGCGTGTTCGCTGATTGGCGCGGCAAGGTCGCCGCGAGCTTCGTTATGTTCTGCGCTGCGATGATTTCCGTCGGCGCCGTCGTGATGGTGCTCAACGCGCAGGCGCTCGATCCCAAATCCGTCATCGGCGGCTATCGGCTCGATGACGATCTCGTAGGCACCGTACAGGCAGGATCATTCGTGCTCCTGCTCGCTACCATCCCCTACAACATCGCGGTCTTCCGCCGCGACAGGCAGTGGTCGTTGATCACGGGCGTCGGCGCGCTGATCGTCGGTTTCGTGCTCGTGGGCATCGTCTCGTACTACATCAGCCTGCCGACGTGGGGCTTCGCGGGCACACTGCTCAGCATGGCGGCAGGTACGCTCGCCGTCGGCGCCGTCGTCATGGCAATGATTCTCGGGCACTGGTACCTCATGACGCCGCGCCTCCCGAAGGAGCCACTACAAGAACTGACGCTCCTTCTCCTTGCGTCGATCGCGTTGCAGGGCGTGCTGATGATCCTCAACATCGCCATTCCCGCCCGCGAGACGCCGGACGCGACGGCATTTCTCGGCTCTACCCAACTCGGCACCAACCC
>JANPBN010000159.1:0-4845 GCA_031430415.1 Dehalococcoidia bacterium | reverse complement strand
ATCGCCGTCGCGAAGGAGATGGGCGCCGATGCGGTCATCGCGATCGATGGCCTCCCCGGCCGCCTCGCTCTTGCGAAGCGTTTCGGCGCCGACGAGGTCATCGACATCACCGAACACCCGTCGCCGATGGATCGCATCGCGAAGGTCAAGGCGCTGACAGGCAACCGCGGCGGCGATATCGTCGTCGAAGTCGTCGGCGTTCCCGCCGTCATTCCCGAAGGCCTCCAGATGCTCCGCGAGGGCGGTACCTACCTCGAGATCGGCAACATCTCGTTCGGGCGGACAGTCGAGATCGACCCGTCCCAGCTGGTGTGGGGATCGAAGCGGATCCAGGGCGTCATCATGTACGACCCGTGGGTCATTCCCGAAGCGCTGGACTTCCTCGTCCGGACGAAGGACAAGTACCCCCACGCCGATGTCGTCTCGCACAAGTTCGCGCTCGCGGACATCAACACCGCATTCGAGAACAGCGAGTGGGCGCGCGAGGGGTCGTCGACGAAGGTGAATCGCGCCGTGATTGTGCCGTAGGGTTACGGCGGAGGCGCCGGGTAGATCGACCCGGCCACGCGATCCGCCGCTGACAACGCGGCCGCATCGCCGTCGCACGGCTGCTCCACCGCGACGACCCGCCCTGCCCTCACGTACAGCGCGGCGGCGTCCGCGGCAGACGTAGCCACAACGACCACCACGTCTGCCTCGATGCCGCGTTGTCCAGGCACCGGGCGATACACCGCGCTGAGCGTGCGCGGCGAACCTTCGATCGCCTCGCGGTAGATGTCGGGCGCCTGCTCCGGCCGCACCCAGGCGCGCGTACACGTCAGCGAGGCAAGCACCTCGACCTCCGTACCTTCATCCTCGCCAGCCCTGCAAGCAGGCGAAGGTAGTTCGGCCGAAGGCTCCGTTTCGCACGGCACCAGGGAGAACCCTGTCGTCGCGGCCAGCTTGATCTCGTCTCCCATGGCTGCCGCCGCGATGACGACGTCGACCTCGGGGATACCGGTCGTAGGCCCATCGTACGTAGCTGCGGGTATCGGCGAGTGAGGAAGCGGTGTGCCGACCGTGACGTCGTCACCACCGTCGCTACACGCGACCGCGAGCAGCGCCACCGACACGAATAGCAAGCAGAGAATGCGGTGCGAGGTCATCGAGGCAAGTATACGCGGCGCGACGGCGCGCACCAGTTCGCGCGGGCGTCCGCTAGACGCTGCGTTGTGCGCGCCAGCGACGAATCCACGCGGCATGCTCGACTTCGTGCGTGCTCACCAGAGCCGCTTCGCCATACAGTGCGGCATCGAGACCTCTCGCTGTCGCCGATGCGATGGCGTCGAGCAGCTTTGACCTCGTTGTCTCGAGTTCCCACACAGCCTGTGCCGCCGACATCCCTGCTCGAAGCTCGTACGCCATCGTGTTGTACGCGTCATCTTGCGCGGCCGTCATTCGCCACGCCGACTCTTGTCCAGCCGAGATCCGAATGACCTCGGCCGCGCGCATCTCATCCCACGTCGCAATGTGAGCCAGGTGGTCCTTCACAGACCAGCCGTCGATCGACGCCTCGGACATCAATGCAGCGCTCAGGCCTTCGATCGCAGCCCGAAGGTCGCCGCGCGTCGTCAGGTAATGATGCAGCAGCGCTTCTCTGTTCTCAGCCACCAGCATGACCCTCCGGAAATGGAACAGCCGCCCCGGTGAGCGGCTGCCGTCATCGCGCCGGCGCGCCCCCTAAGCTACAGGCGCGCCGATGAGCCGCTTCTCTTCTGCGTCGGCTTCCTCGCCCGGATACGCCTTCTTTTTCAGAAGTTCTCGTGGCGGATCGATATAGATCGCGCCCCAACCGCACGCGTCCTCGCACAGGCGGCAGCCGGTGCAGCGCTTGTCGTTGAGCACCGCGATCCCGAAGAAGTCGCCGACCGTTCGCTCTGGTTCGCCCAGGCTGAGCGCATCGAAGGGGCAGATCTGGATGCACAGCTCACAGCCGCTGCCGATGCAGTTGTCTTCGACGACCACCGCCTTCGGCCATTCCTTGCGTGGGAACGTCCGGCAAACATCGCCGATGCCGTCCAGGATGGCTTCCGGCGGACAGACGACACCACAGGCGCCGCAGTCGATGCAGAGCGCCGGGTCGATGACGTGGACGACGTTTCGCGTGCCGGTGAAGGCATCGGTCGGGCAGCGCTTTGTACACGCCGTACAGCCGATGCAGGTATCGATGATGGTGTACGCCACGAGTTACTCCTCGGAGGCCGCATCGACGGCCCTGCTGACCGGCGTTCGCTGGATTTCAGAAGCGATCGCTTGCGAAATCCTGTGCCGAAGTATAGGGCCGCCCGAACGCGTGCGGCAACCCGGAGCCGGCCTTCCGCCGACGGGCGGATCATCGTACGCTCGGTGGGTACACCGCGAGTGAAGGGATACCGATGACAACCGATGACGTCGTCCAGAAGTACATGGCCGCGTGGAACGAGCCGGATGCAGCGAAGCGTGCGACGCTCCTCGAAGCCGCATGGTCCGACGGCGGCGTCTATGTCGATCCCGTCGCGCGCTCCGAGGGCCGTGCCGGATTGGCCGAAGTCATCGCAGGCTTCCACGCGCAGCGACCCGGATCGAGCATTGTCCTTGCGAGCGGCATCGACCAGCACCACGACCAGGTCCGGTTTCGCTGGGACTTTCTCGACGCCGACGGAAAGACGTTGATCAGCGGCATCGACGTCGGTGACATCGCGGACGATGGACGCCTGGCGAAGATCGCGGGCTTCTGGGGCGATCCGCCCGCCGTCACCTAGCGCCTAATGGCGCACACGATGCGATGAACGTCCGCGAAGCCGCGGAATGCTCCAGTGCGCCTCCGCGACCTGCACGACCACCAGCGCCGCCAGCACCAGCGCCCCGCCGATCAGCGCATCGATGACGTAGTGGTTCGCCGTGAAGATAATCGCCGAAAGCATCAGCAGCGGCATCGTCACCGCGGCCGTCCGCACGGCCAGGTTGTGGTTGGTCTGGTAGAGCGCGATCCCAACGAGCAGAATCCATCCGAAATGGAAGCTTGGTACCGCCGCGAACTCGTTGACCAGATCCGACCCCTCGAAGCTCTGGTACACGGCCGAGTGCGTCCTCACCGTATCGACAAACCCGAACTCCGGGAACATCCGGGGCGGCGCAACCGGGACCGTCGCGAAGATGATCAGGCCTATCGCGCCGGATAGGAGGAACGCGTTCCGATAACGCGTGTAGAACTCGTGGTGACGCAGATACAGGTAGAGGCCTGCCGCGCTGATGACAGGCAGGTACCCCCAGACGTACACCCAATTGAACAGTGTTACCAGCCAGTCATGGCCGATGACGTACGACTGCAACTCCGGTTCGAAGAAGATGCCCAGCCGTTGCTCGAACTCAATGATGCCGAAGGCATGCCCGAACGCCTCGTGAGAGTCGGGCGCTACAAGCCGGCGTACCACCTCGTAAGCCAGATACGCCAGCACCAGAATGCCCGCTTCGGCGAGAAGCCGCAGCCCCGAACGGACACGGGAACCCCTATCACGGATCATTCGAACATTGTACGCCAGAGTCCCGAGCGCCTGCATAGTCCATTCGGCGCATAGATCGCAGATATTTTGCGCTGACAAGAGGCCCGGTGCCGTCTCGGGAGCGTACTCAAGATAGCCGCCTTGCCGGAGGAGACGTGACCATGCCCCACAAAGCCCTGCTGATCGCATCCCTGCCGCTGCTCGCGATGCTGCTCGCAGCCTGTCCGCGCGCGAACGGCTACGGTACGTCTGTCATCTTCCCATCCGCCAGCATCGACGGGGCAGTCGGGATGTACGCCATCCCCGGCGAAGACGACGCGGCAGTCGTCCTGGCGCAGGATGGCGTCGCGTATCGCGTCAATCTCGCAGACGGCGCATCGCAGCCAACGGTGTTCCTTGACGTGCGGAATCGCCTCATCGCGAACCCCGGCAACGAAGAGGGCCTCCTCGGACTGGCCTTCGCGCCCGACTACAGCCGTAGCGGTCAGTTCTACGCCCACTACACAGCGGGCGAGCCTCGCCGGAGCGTCATCAGCCGCTTCAACGGCGATCAGGAGCAGGTCGTTCTCGAGGTGCCACAGCCGTTCGCCAACCACAACGGCGGCGCACTCGCATTTGGCCCGGACGGCATGCTTTACATCGCACTCGGGGATGGTGGCTCGGCGGGCGATCCGCAGGGCCATGCCCAGAACCTCAACTCGCTCCTCGGGAAGATCCTCCGCATCGACGTGAGCACCAGCACGTACTCCATCCCCACCGATAATCCGTTCGCAGGGGGTGGCGGACGTGGCGAGATCTGGGCATACGGACTGCGCAACCCGTGGCGCATCTCGTTCGACCGGGAGACCGGCCAACTCTGGGCCGGCGATGTCGGTCAGGGCGCATTCGAAGAAGTCGATCGCATCGTCCGCGGCGCAAACTACGGATGGAACGTACTCGAAGGCGACGCCTGCTATCGCGCTGAGTCATGCGATCGCTCGCGCTCGTTGCCCCCACGCGCCGCGTATAGCCACGACTTCGGATGTTCGGTCACTGGCGGATACGTATACCGGGGTGACGCGCTGCCCGAGCTACGCGGATGGTACGTGTATGGCGATTACTGCTCGGGCCGGCTGTGGGCCATCGACGCCGCGACGAACGAGGGTGCCGCGATCCCGCTGGCCGATACCGGTCTCGCGATCACGTCCTTCTTCGAAGCGAGCGACGGCGAGATCTACATCGTCAGCTCAGACCGCGGCGTGTTTCGGATCGATCCAAAGCAGCAATAGCCCGCGCTGGATGTCTACGCCAGGCATCCACCGGCGAGGCTGCTGATCGCCGTGAT
>JANPBN010000158.1:0-2300 GCA_031430415.1 Dehalococcoidia bacterium | reverse complement strand
CCCGTCGTCGCATCGAACATCCACGGCATCCCCGATGTCGTCGCCGATGGACTGACCGGCATCCTCGTGCGCCCCGCCGATCCGGCCGACCTCGCCGATGCCATTGCGCGCCTCGTGAGCGACGACGCCCTTCGCCGCTCGATGGGCCAGGCCGGCCGCGCGTACGTCGAGCGCCACTACCGGTGGGCCGACAACGCCGCGCTCATGGAGCGCCTGTACGCCGATACGGCACGCGCCGCGCGTTAGAAGACGCTATGCCGTCGCGTCATCCGACGCCGCCGTGTGCGCTCCGCGCGTCTGCCATAAGGAGTTCGCGTAGGCGTTTGGGCGTCATCGTTCCGGGTCTCCCCTCACGCGCCCAGGGTGCGCGAGCAACGGTCGCGCCGCCAAAGGGTGCCAGCACCCGCATCCCTACGCGCCGTCCGCCCGATACTTTTCCGAGGGATCGGAATGCACGGACGGCAGCACTCCAGCGGCCAGGGATGGGCGCGTCTACCGCTAGTCGGCGGCGTGCTGTTGCTGCTCGTCTCGCTCGCACTCCTCCAAACCCCGCCCGTCGCGCGCGCAGCACCATCGGGATCGCTCGCGATGACACCCGCCAACGCATCGGTCGAGGTCGGTGACACGTTCGCGATCACGCTCGACATCGTCGGGGGAAACAACGTCCACGGCGTTCACATCGGCATCACCTACAACAGTGCCGTACTGCAAGTGATCGATGCGGATGCGATCGCCTCGGGTACGCAGGTGCTGCCTGGTCCATTTCCCGGTGACGACACCGCGGGCGCCGTGCTTCAGAATGCCGTCAGCAGCGGCATCGTCAACTACCAGTACGAACTCGATGGCGCCGGTGAAGTCAGTGGCAGCGGCACCGTCGCCACAGTGCAGTTCCAGGCGATCGCCAACGGCAACGCGAATCTTGCCTGGAGCGCTCGCATTCTTGAGGATGCCGCCAGCGTCACCACCACCGCCACCGCATCGGCCGCGATCGTCGTCGTCGGCGCCGTCCCGACGCCCACAAGCACTGCGGCTCCGACCGATACGCCCGTGCCCGCTGATACGGCGACACCCAGCCCCACAAGCACCGCCGCCTCGACCGGTACGCCGGCGGCGACGAACACTCCCGGCGGGACCGCGACCGCCACCGTCACCCGCACCGCCACAGTGACGCGCACGGCGACCGTCACGCGAACGCCTGCCGCTACATCCACGCCGCGCGTTACGGTCGTGCAGAACAGCAACTCCGGGAATCCGCCCGCGTCGACGCAGGAGCTGCCTCGTGGCGGTGTGGATCCGTCCCAGGCAGCGCGAGCGAACGGGCTACCCAGCGCCGGCAACGACGAGCCGGGTGTCGTCTGGTGGAAGTGGTCGTTCTTCGGCGGCGCGCTCATGCTCGCCCTCGCGGGCTGGTTCTTCACGTTTGCGCTGCACTACGGCGACAAGGACATCGTCCTGATGGACAAGTTCGATGCCAAACGAAAGGGCCTGATCAAGCGGCCGCCGCCGCGCTAAGCCATGCACAGGGGGACGCATGACCACGGATACATCGACTCTCACCGTAGGTGCTCAGGCGCCCGACCTCTCGATCGCGATCGACGAAGGTACCCTCGTCCAGCTGCCGACGCTCTGGGCACAGCGGCCGCTGGTTCTTGGCTTCTTCGGTGAGCTGAAGAATCCGTTCACGCAGGACAACGCCGCCCAACTGCGCGATGGCTACGACGCCGTCACGCGCGCCGGCGCGAACCTCGCCGTTGTCGTCGCGCTCCCGCCGAACGTTGCCAACGTGTTCGAGGACACCTGGGCGCTGCCGTATCCGTTGCTGTCAGATGGTGATCGCGCCGTTGCCCAAGCATTCGGCGCCGAAGGCAGCGCCAGCTTCGTCATCGACACGACAGGCGTCGTGCGCTTCGCCCGCGTCGCAGCGAATCTGGCCGATTACCCGCCGATGACGATGCTGCTCCACGCTGTCTGCGACATCACGGGCGCCGAGCGTCCGCGCGCCGAGGAGTCCGATCCCATCGAGTACACAGACAGCCCCGGCGCGGCAGTCCTCGATCCGGCTCTCGACCCGCAGTACCGCGCGTTCGAGTGCGGAAAGTGCGGCGGCAAGAGTGTCGAGCACAAAGACATCTCGACGTCGGGCGGCGCATTGTCGCGGTTCTTCGATTTCCAGGGCCACCGCTTCATCGCGTCGAGTTGCACCACCTGCGGTTACACGGAGCTCTACCGTCGCAAGTCCGGCGCCATGCGCAACGCCATCGATCTCCTCGGATCCGGCTAACCGCGCATCGGCGCAGCGC
>JANPBN010000157.1:0-1717 GCA_031430415.1 Dehalococcoidia bacterium | reverse complement strand
TCGAGGAATGGCAGGTAGCGACTGGCGGCCGCGTGAAACGCCGCCCGTCGCACGTCGTCGGCGCGATAGTCGAGCGGAGCATCCTCGCCGAGCCATTCGGTGTCGGGGCCGAGATGCACCGCCGTCGATGTCGATCGTGATGTGTACGCCCAGACCGCCCTTCGCGTGCTCCGGCACGGGATAGATCAGCCTCCGGATCGCACGCGCCTTCTCGGCCGTCACGATGTCGTAGTAACGCCCCTTGTTCACCGACTGCCGCATGACAGGCACGCCCTTACCGCCATCGAGCGGATAGCCAAGCGTCGCGGCGATCGTCGGCGCTCCGAGGCCTCCGCTGTTGACCAGCACCGAGCAGGTCAGCGACATCTCGTCGCCCTCCGGTTCGAGTACCCGCAACGCAAAGCCGCCACCAGCGCGTTCCGCCGCCATGACGGTGTGTTTCAGCGCGATCCAGCCACTGTGCGTCGACAGGCTCTGCGCGAGCGATGCCATGTACGCAGCCTGATCGAGCACCCCCGTCGTCGCCGAGAAGAGCGCCTCGACGCATCGCACCTCCGGCTCCATCTCGCGCAGCCGCTTCACATCGTCGATGCGCTCGATGCCGGGAACGCCGTTCTCCCGCGCACGCTCGGCCACCTCATCCAGCGCCGCTCGCTCGTCGTCATCCACCGCGATGATCAGCTTGCCGGTGCGATGCGCCCGGACGCCATGGGCCTCGCACCACGCGTAGAGCAGCGCGTTGCCCTCGATGCAAAGCTCGTGCTTGAGCGAGCCTGTTGGATAGTAGATGCCGGCGTGGATGACGCCGCTGTTGTGCGAGCTCGTTTCGTACCCGAAGCCGCCATGCCGCTCGATCAGCGCCACCTGACGCCCGCCGCGCGCGACCTCCGCCGCGATGGCCAGTCCGACTGCTCCCCCGCCAACGACGACAACGTCCGTGTCCATGGAGGAGAGGTTACGCATCGAACAGCGAGCGTTGCGGCGCCGGCGCGGCAGCCTTCGGGTCGATGCCGAGGTGCTCGTAGGCGAGGCGCGTCGCCTGCCGGCCTCGCGGTGTGCGCTGAATGAAGCCCATCTGCAGCAGATACGGCTCGTACACGTCCATGATCGTGTCCGCATCCTCGGAGATCGATGCCGCGATCGTGTCGAGTCCGACCGGCCCCCCATCGAACTTCTCGATGATCGTGCGCAGGACGCGATAGTCGACGTTGTCCAGGCCGATGTGGTCGATCTCGAGGCGTCCCAGCGCCTCCGTCGCCACTTCGGGCGTGATCGCGCCATCGGCCTTCACCTGCGCGTAGTCGCGCACGCGGCGAAGCAGCCGGTTCGCGACGCGCGGCGTTCCCCGCGAGCGCTGCGCGATCGCGACGGTGCCCTCCTCATCGATCGGCACGCCGAGGATCGACGCCGACCGCCGGATGATCGTCGCGAGCGCCTCGACATCGTGGAAGTCGAGGCGATACACCGCGCCGAAGCGGTCGCGCAGCGGCGGCGACATCATCGCGTACCGCGTCGTCGCGCCGATCAGCGTGAATGGCTTGATCGCCAGCCGGATCGACCGCGCGCCCGGCCCCTTGCCCGTCACCCAGTCGATCGCCGACTCCTCGAGCGCCGGGTACAGGAACTCCTCGACGACGCGCGACAGCCGGTGGATCTCGTCGATGAACAGAACGTCGCCCGACTGCAGGCTCGTCAGGATTGCCGCCAGGTCGCCGAT
>JANPBN010000156.1:0-4979 GCA_031430415.1 Dehalococcoidia bacterium | reverse complement strand
GTCGCCGAACCGTTGCCCGAGGCGCAGCACCTCGTACGCCACGGCGGCGATGAGGGGCACGAGCACGACGCGCTCGGCGAGGCGGAGCAGGAGCGGCGGTGTGCCGAGCGCGAGGAACAGCACGAACGCCAGCACCATCACGGTGAGCAGAAACGCGGTGCCGCAGCGGGCGTGCGCATTCGGATACTCGCGGATCGACTCGCGCGTCAGTGGACGCCCGTGCTCGTAGGCGTGGATCGCCCGGTGCTCGGCGCCGTGATACATGAACACGCGTCCGATCTCCGGCACCCGGCCGATCGCCCACACGTAGCCGATCAGCAGCGCGATGCGCAGGACACCCTCGATGGCGACGCCAAGCGTGCCCTCAATCCACGCCGTGACGAGCGCCGGCAGTGCGAAGAAGACGGCCGCGACGAGCACCACGGTCGTCAGCATCGACCGGGCGATCTGGCGTGGCGTGATCTCGGCCGAGGGATTGCCCGCCGCGACCTGAGCGGACCAGTTCAGCGCGCGCATGCCAAGCGCGAGGGTCTCGTAGAGAACGATGAAGCCGCGGAGGACGGGGATGCGCCGCAGGGGGCCCGTGACGAGTCCGGGAAGCGTCTCCGTCCGCGTGACGATCTCGCTTTCGGGGTTGCGGGCGGCGATCGCCATGTGACCGGGGCCGCGAATCATGACGCCTTCGATGACGGCTTGGCCACCATAGGAGAGCCTTGGCGCGTGGGAGTCAGCCATGCTGCGAGGCTATCCGATGGCGGCGCAGGCGGCCATCGACTCGGCGCGGCGCTTCTGGCGGACGTGTGTCAAGTTGCCGCGCCGTGAATCAGATCGGAGCGGGACTTGTTGGAGAGCCGCCGAACCGAGATTATACTTGTCGACAATGTCCGCGGCCGCAACACCGCGCACCGCGCGGGGCACCGGAGGGTGAAGATGACGCAACTCCTGACGAAGATCGATGTGCCGGCTGATGTACCGTCGTCGCAGCAAGGGCTCTACGAACAGAACTTCCAGACCGTCACGAAGGGCACCGGCAACCTCATGCTCTTCGCCGGCGACCAGAAGGTCGAGCATCTCAACGATGACTTCCACGGCACGCTGAGCAACGGCGAACCGATCCACGAGGACGACCACGACCCGGAGCATCTCTTCCGCATTGCCCGCGACGGCGTCATCGGTTGCTATGCGACGCAGTTTGGGCTGATCGCGCGGTACGGCCGCGACTACGCGACGGTGCCGTACCTCGTGAAGCTCAACTCGAAGTCCCATCTGATCAAGACATCGCAGCGGGACCCGCAGAGCTTGAAGTGGGTGAGCGTCGACGACGCGGCGACGTTGAAGGGCGCCGGACTGAACATCGTCGGCGTTGGCTACACGGTCTACCTGGGCAGTGAGTTCGAGTCGGAGCAAATGGCCGAGGCCGCACAGGCATGCCTGCAGGCACACCGGCAGGGCATGATCTCGGTGCTGTGGATCTACCCGCGCGGCAAGGCGGTGGCCGAGGAGCAGGATCCGCACCTGATCGCCGGCGCGACGGGGCTGGGCGCGACGCTGGGCGCTGACTTCTGCAAGGTGAACTATCCCAAGCCGAAGGAAGGAGCGCCGGCCGAGGCGTTCAAGGAAGCGGTGAAGGCCGCGGGACGCACTCGCGTCATCACCGCCGGCGGCGGCAGCACCGATGTCCGCAAGTTCCTGCAGACGCTGCACGATCAGATCTTCATCTCGGGCGCGCACGGCAGCGCGACGGGGCGGAACATCCACCAGAAGCCGCTCGCCGAGGCGGTGCGCATGACCAACGCGATCAGTGCGATCACGTACGGCGCGCACAGCGTCGACGAGGCGATGGCGGTGTACGAGGGCAAGGAGTCGCTCTCGCTGTAAGCGCGGAGCGATGGAGTTGGCCCAACGTCTACGAGTTGGGGCGTCTCGCTAGTTGAGTTCGTTCACCGGCTCGAAGGCGGAGGGCGCGGTGCGCTGGATGACCATATAGCTGCCCGTCGGCGGCTTCACTTCCAGCGTGAACGCCTGGTTCGGAATTACGGTGGCGCCAGCTGCTCCGAGGTCGATGCTGATGCGCAGCAGTTCGCCCGGCTCGAGCAGCGTGTCAGCATCGCCACTGAGGACGACGACGGTGTACGCGACATCGGGCACGACGACGGTCGTATCGACGTAGGTGATGACGGTGCGATTGCTCGTCGCGGCCGGGTCGAGGTTGACGCTGCCGCCGCCCGCCGCGAGCCCCAGGTCGAACTCCACCGTATCGATCTGCGCAAGGCCGGCCGACGTCGCGACGACGCCGCTGGAGAGTGTCATGGTGCTGCGTGTCTTGGCGAGGCCGGCGTACACCGCCTCCTTGCCGCGCTCGGAGCTGAAGAGACCGGTGCTCAGCACGACGAATGCGAACACCGAAGCAACTACGACGAAGGCAATGAGGACGATCGCCGTCTCGAGTCCGGTGATGCCGTCCTCGTCGCGCAAGCGCGCCCAGGTCGCGCGGGCGCGGTGCGCCGGCGCCGTAATCCGCCGCTTCAGCATCGAGATCAGCGCCACCGATCCTCCTCTGCGCCGGCCAGTCATGCCGGGGCGGGGAGACCTTCCCATCCGGCGAGGGAATGTCCCTAGGGATGCATCGGTTCCCTTAGGGGTGGGCTTTAGGGTTGCAGGGGGTTCGTTTGACACATCTAAGGGACGCTCGATAGACTTTGGGGCACTGCCTGCCGTCGCGGCAGGCGTTCCCTTGTCTGGAGGATAACCGTGTACGCCGTCGTAAAGACCGGTGGTAAGCAGTACCGTGTGCAGGAAGGCCGCCCCATAAAGGTCGACCGGCTCGTCGGCGATCCTGGGGACAGCATCGAACTCGGTGAGGTTCTCATGCTGGCCGATGGCGATGCCGTGACCGTGGGCGCGCCGACGGTGGCTGGCGCCCGCGTCATGGGCACGATCTGGGAGCAGGGACGCGACCGCAAGGTCATTGTCTTCCACTACAAGAACAAGACGCGCGCCCGCAAGAAGAACGGCCACCGCCAGCACTTCACGCGCGTGATGATCGAGGACATCCTGACCGCTGGCCAGGAGCCGAAGCCCAAGAAGGAGCGCGTCGTAGCGCCCGTTGCGGCGCCGGTCGCGGTGGCCGAGCCCGAGGCGCCGCCCGAGGTCGCTGAGGTCGCTGACGTTGTTGCGGAGGTGGCCGCAGTGAAGCCGAAGCGCACCCGGAAGAAGGCAGAGTAATGGCACACAAAAAGGGCGTCGGCAGCTCCCGGAACGGCCGCGACAGCAACTCGCAACGCCTCGGCGTGAAGCGATCCGATGGCGAGCTGGTACTCGCTGGCACGATCCTCATGCGCCAGCGCGGCACACGCTTTCATCCCGGCGTCAACGTCGGCGTCGGCCGGGATCACACGCTGTACGCGCTGTCCCTTGGCACGGTGAAGTTTGAGCCGCACGCCAAGGGACGCCGGAAGAAAGTCAGCGTCTACCCGATCGAGAAGGCCGTCGCGCAGGCCAGTTAAGGCCGTCGCGCAGGTCGCGACGCGCGCAGAGAGAACACAAGGGACATGAAAGACAAGATCCACCCGAGCTACGTCGAATCGAACGTGCATTGCGCATGCGGGAACACCTGGATGACGCGCTCGGTGAAGCCCGACCTCCACGTCGAGATCTGCAGCGCCTGCCACCCGTTCTTCACGGGCCAGCAGCGCATCGTCGACACCGCCGGCCGCGTCGAGCGCTTCGCGAAGCGTCTCGAGAAGTCCGAGGCCGTCAAGGCGAAGACGAAGAAGTAACCGCGGGCACATCGCATCAATCGAACACAGCCCCGCCACCAGGCGGGGCTGTTTCGCTGTCGCGCGCCGTGCTATCACCTTCGCGATGAATGACCTGCTTCTGCACAACGCGCGCATCTGGACCGGCGCAGTCAGGCGCGGCAGTGCCGGCGCGGCCAGGCGCGGCAGTGCCGGTGACGTCGCGGCGCC
This sequence comes from Dehalococcoidia bacterium, assembly GCA_031430415.1. Taxonomy (GTDB): domain Bacteria; phylum Chloroflexota; class Dehalococcoidia; order DSTF01; family JACRBR01; genus JANPBN01. The sequence goes on along the minus strand of JANPBN010000156.1, from coordinate 1,011 downwards.
ATGGGCGGACAGCGCGATCGTCCGCGACGGCCGCTTCGTCTTCGTCGGCACCGAGGGCGATGCGAATCCGCCGCCCGGCATCGATGTGCTGGACGCGGCGGGCCGCCTCGTCGTGCCGGGGTTCGTCGATGGGCACGCACACCTGTTGCAGACCGGCTTCGCGATGCGCGGCGTGCCGCTCAAGGGCGTCGGTTCGGTCGATGAGGCAGCGCGGCGGGTGGCGGAGCGCGTCGCCATGACGCCGCCCGGTGGTTGGGTCATCGGCGCCGGATGGGATCAGAACGACTGGCCCGGCGCGCGCTTCCCGGACCGGCGCGCGCTCAATGCCGTCGCGGCGGACCATCCGGTGATGCTGACGCACACCTCGGGACACTGCACGTGGGTGAACAGCGCAGCGTTACGGCTGGCGGGCATCACGCGGGACAGCACGGCGCCCGTTGGCGGCGCGATCGATCGCGATGACGATGGTGAGCCGACGGGCATCCTGCGCGACACTGCGTCGCGGCTCGTGTCGGCGGTGCTGCCGCCGCCGTCGCCGGACGAGCGCCTCGCGGCGTTCCGCGATGCGATCGCGCACGCCCACGCGCTCGGCGTCACCGGCGCACACGCGATGGACGTTGGCCGCGGCGAGTACCAGTCGATGCTGGCGCTGCGGGAGTCCGGGCGCCTCGACCTCCGCATCCGGACATTCCTCACCGCGGGCCGTCTCGACGAATGGTTCGAGCGCAGCATCCACACGGGCGACGGCGACGAGATGATGCGCATCGGCGGCGTGAAGTTCTTCGCCGACGGCGCGCTCGGCTCGATGACGGCGTGGATGCTCGATCCGTTTGAGGGCACGGACGATCGCGGGTTTGCGCTGCAATCTGCTGAGGATCTCGAACGCGACGTGCGGCGCTGCTTCGAGCACGGACTCGCGACGGCGATCCATGCGATCGGCGACCGCGCAAACCGCGAGGTGCTCGACATCCTCGAGCGCGCGGCCGACCTGGCGCCCGACCTGCCACGGCG
>JANPBN010000155.1:0-9027 GCA_031430415.1 Dehalococcoidia bacterium | reverse complement strand
TCGCTCCGCCCTGACGACTACGGAAACGTTCATAGGAGGTCGTCGGGTGGCATTCACCGACAAGTCATTGGCGTGCGTCGACTGCGGAGCGGAATTCACCTTCTCCGCGGACGACCAGGAGTTCCACGCGAGTCGTGGATTCACGAACGAGCCGAAGCGGTGTCCTGACTGCCGCCGTGCTCGCAAGAACGCGCGGGGCGACGCTCCGGGCGGCGGTGGTGGAGGCGGCAGCTACGGCGGCGGTGGCGGTGGCGGCGGCGGTTACTCGTCGGCGCCGCGGCAGATGTACCCGGCGCAGTGCGCCCAGTGCGGCCGCGAAACCGAAGTCCCCTTCCAGCCCCGCGGCAACCGGCCCGTCTACTGCCGGGACTGCTTCCGGACGATGGCGCCACAGGGTGGCGGCGGCGGCGGTGGCGGATACGGTGGTGGTGGTGGAAGCGGCGGATACGGTGGTGGCGACCGCGGTGGATACGGCGGTGGTGGCGGCGGATACGGCGGCGGCGACCGCGGCCGCTAAACCGGCTGAGTGTTCGATCGAAATGAAGAGCGGCCCCCGCGCGGGGCCGTTCCTCGTTTTCAGCGAATGACATGGATCGCTTTGGGATAACGCCAGCACGCGAGATGATCTCGGGCGAGCGCCCTCGTCACGCAGCGCGGCGTGGGCCCGAAAACACGAAAACTGCCAAACGAAACGCCAAACCGCAGCCGCGTCAAGAGACCGGCGGTGACAAGCAAGATCGATGACGTGTGAAGCAGCCGCCGGAGCTACTCGCCGCGACGGCGCGCAAAGTACGCCTGCAACTGCTCCGGGAACAGCACCAGCGCCGCCACGATGACGGCCAGCGCCACGAGCCCCGCCCCCGCCGCAACACGCACGATCGCCTCCGCACCTGCCGCATTCGTCGCCGCGTCGCGGATCAGCGCGATCGCCAGGAACGCCGTCACCAGCGCGACGAGGAATCCCGTCATCCGTGCGTTGCGCGACGGCAGCGGCGCCCTCATCCGCATCGCCGACGGGCGCGTTGTGCTGGCGGTGGGCGCCCCACTACCCTGCCGCGCTCCGACGTCGGCCTGCCGCGCTCCGACGTCGGCAACCGGCGTTGCGCCTCGCGTGCGGTCCCGCTGCTGTCTACGGCCTCTCTTCGTTGGCATTGCGTCTACTCCGCCGCGGGCTCGCCGCGCTCCGTGGGCTTGGCGCTCTCCGCCGGCCCGAGTGCCAGACCAATGAGCCGATACGCCAGCTTCGCCGCCAACTGAGCGCACGCCGGCGGCCCCAGCGAAGGTGAGAGTTCCGTCACATCGAACCCGACGATCCGCCGCGTCTTCGCGACGGCCACCAGCAGATCGCACACCTCGTCCCACATCAGCCCGCCCGGCTCCGGTGTCCCCACCGCCGACATCACCGCCGGGTCGAAGTGGTCCAGGTCGATCGTAATGTAGACGTCGGCCGTCAGGTGCGACAGCACGTCGTCGATGCCGGCCTTCCGGAAGCCACGCGGCGTGTAGAACGCCAGTCCCTGCTCGCGGATGTACGCGTGGTCCTCTATCGATGCGCTGCGCAGCCCGACCTGCGTCACCGGCGCCGACTCGCTTGCGCGGCGGAGTGTGCAAGCGTGGTTGTACTTGGAATCCAGATACTCGTCGCGCATGTCGGAATGCGCATCGAACGCCAGCACCGATAACCCCGGCGTCCGCTTCGCGTGAGCGCGCACCGGCCCGACCGCCACCGTATGCTCGCCACCCAGCGTTACGACGAACTTGCCGGCATCCAGCAGTTCGCCGACGACCGCCTCGATGCGATCCGTCATCGCCTCCGGCGAACCAGTGTGCGGCGCCAGTTCCGCCAGCGTGTGGATGCCGTGCCGCCACGGCTCGACGCCGATACCGACATCGTACAGCTCCATATCCGCCGAGGCTTCGATGATCGCCCGCGGCCCGTCGCGCGTCCCGGCGCGCGCCGTCACGGTCGAGTCGTACGGCACCGGCAGCACGACCACGCGCGAGCCGTGAAACGTCGAGTCAGCGGCGTCGAGAGAACCGAAGTTGGACGGCGGATAGAACCGGTCGTCAGCCATGGCTGCAGGATACGGGGAAGCGCGCCCATGCGCGAAGCGAGGCTCCCTCTCCGTTCATCGGCAATGGCTACGGTGAGGTATCGCTACGTGCTCCCACGCAGCCGCGGGTCGAGGATGTCCCGCAGCGTATCGCCGAGCAGGTTGAATCCCAGCACGACGACGCTGATCACGAGTCCGGGGAAGATCACCAGGTATGGGTACTCGGTGCCCTTCTTGAGGCCGACGCTCAGGTCGATGCCCCAACCCGGCGTGCCCGTCGCCAATCCCAGCCCCAGGAAGCTCAACGCCGCCTCGGCGAGCACGGCGACCGCGAACACGCTGCTCACGCCCACGAGGATGTACGGCATGATGTTGGGAATGACGTGCCGGAGCAGGATGTGGAACTCGCTCGCGCCTGTCGACCGCGCAGCGACCACATACTCCTTCTGCTTCTCCAGGAGCGCGACCGCGCGCAAGAGCCGCGATCCGCCAAAGATCGCACCAATAGCGATAACGATGACGGGCCCTTTGAGTCCCGGCCCGACTGCCGCGCTGATCGTGAGCAGAATGGGCAGCTGCGGAAACGCCGTCCACGCCTCACCCGACCGCTGAATGGCATAATCGATCCAGCGGCCAAAGTACCCGCTCATGATGCCCAGAATGCTGCCCGGCACGAACCCGAACACCATCGCCGCGATGCCGAACATGAGGGAGACACGCGCACCCTGCAAGATGCGCGAGAACACGTCCTGTCCGAATGCCGTAGTGCCGAACGGATGCGCCAGCGACGGCGACTGGAAGCGCGCCTGCGCATCGAGCGCCTGCGGATCGTACGGCGTGATGTACGGACCGATCACGCCGACCACAACGAAGAGGACCACGATCGCCAGGCCCACCAACCCAAGCGGATTGCGCAGCCACGGCCGCGCCATCCGCGCGAGGAACGGCCGATTCTTGGGCATCTCCCACCGGTCGGCGCCCGTGCGGATGTTCGGCTCGGCGATCGTCGCCATCTAGCTGTACCTCACGCGAGGATCGGCCCAGCCGTACGACAGGTCGACGATGAGATTCACCAACACGACGACAGTCGCCGTGTACAGCACGAGGAACTGCACCACGGGCAGATCGCGGAAGATCGCCGCCTCGAAGAACCAGTTTCCCAGCCCGTCGATGCTCAGCACCCGCTCGGCGATGATTGATCCGCCAAAGATCGCGATAAAGCCCGTGCCGACGGCCGTCAGAATCGGCGTCATCGAGTTACGCAGTGCATGGCCGATGACAACGGTACGGCGCTCCAAACCCTTCGCGCGCGCGGTCCGGACATAGTCTGCCCGGAGTACCTCAAGCATCGTCGTGCGGGTGAGGCGGAGGAGTCCCGCCGAACTCGCCACCCCGACGATAATCGCGGGCGGGCCCATCAGACGAAGATTCGTCCATGGGTCGTCGTAGATCGCCACATATCCGCCTACGGGCTGTGAGTAATTCCACAGATACGTCGGAATGATGATCAGCAACGCAAGCAGGAAGAACTCCGGAATCGAGGACGACGCCACGGCGAACAGCCGCGCTACGTAATCGATCATGCCATTGCGGAACACGGCCGACAGGATCCCGATGCCGACGCCAACAACGACGCTGACGATAAAGCTCATGAGGACGAGTTGGAACGACTTGGGGAACTTGTCCTTGAACTGGTCAAGAATCGGCTGCTCGCTGTAAAACGTCTTGCCGGGATCGCCGCGCAGGATCCCCGTGATCCACTTCCCGTACTGGCTATTGCTGTTGAACTGTGCGAACGGGACATCCGACTTGAGCGAGATCGGGAAGATTGGATTCTTCAGACCCAGCTCGCGGTTCAGGCGGTCGATCTGTTCCTGCGTCGCACCCTGTCCGGCGATCGCCGACGCGGGATCCTGACCCGGAAGCGTGCGCAGCACGACGAATGCGATGAGTGACACGCCGAACAGGATGATCGGAAGCCAGGCAAGACGCCGCATCGCGTATCGCAGCATGCCCCTACTCCTCCTTCGCGTTACCCGTTCGCTGCTCGGTCATTATGCCTTGTCCAGCCAGGTCGTGCGGTTGAAAAGGCCCATCGAGCCGCGGCCCGTGATCGATCCCTTCACATACGCGTAGCGTCCGCCGTAGTTCACCTTCGACATGATGTTCAGCATAGGCGAGGCCTCGCTCATGATGATCCGCTGCGCGTCCTGAACCTTCTTGACGCGCGCTTCCTCATCGAGCTCCTGCGCCGCGGCGAGAATCGCCGCAGTGACCTTTGGCTCGCGGTAGCCCATGAAGTTGCTGATCTCGCCCGGCGTGTCCATGTAGAAGCGCAGCGGCAGATCCGGATCCTCGTACGGCAGGTGGAGGAACGCCGTCATCTCAAAGTCGCCCTGGTTGAGCGACTGGCTGAACCACTTGATGAGATCCTCGGCGATGAGTTTCACCTTCACGCCGCCACGTGCGAACTGCTGCTGGATGACGACCGCGATCTCGGAGTCACTCGGTCGCACCGAATGCTTGAGTTGGATTTCGTGATCGAAGTCCCACCCTGCCGCCTCGAGCATCTTCTTCGCCTCGGCAACGTCCGTCTTGAAGTACGCCACCAAATCCTTGTCGTCGTCCGGCAACACATATCGCTTGTGCGCCGGTGGCATCGGGCCGCATTTCACGCCGTTTCCGTCGGCGAGCAGCAGCACAGCCTCTTCGCGATCGATCAGCTTGTTGAGCGCCTGCCGGATGCGCACATCCGCATAGCGCGGATCCTTGGCGGTGATCATCAGCGTCGTGTAGTCGCGTGACAGGTCGTTACCTGTGACGATCTTGTCGCCTAGGGCCGCCGCTGTATCTTCAGCCTGCTTCTTGCTCGAAAACCCGACGGTGTCGATCTCACCCGCACGGAACGCAGAGATCGCGGCGTTCTCGTCGGTGATAAACCGGAAGTCGACGCCATCCAGCAGCGGCTGACCCGGATTGCGAAACTTGTCGAACTTACGAAACTTGATGTTCTTGCCGCTGTCGTGGCTATCGAGCGTCCAGTGGCCGGAACCCACAGCGTCCTTCTGGAGGAGGTCGCTCATCTCCAGGATCTCGGTCGGCATGATCGAAGACGTGATCGGCGAGCCAGCGTTCGATGACGTAAAGACCCACGCCCATGGCTTCTGCGTGATCTTCACCGTCTTCTCATCGACAGCCACCATCTCTTCCATGACGTTGTGCAGCCAGCTGTAACCGATCGGTGCTTCGCGCTTGAAGCGCAGAAAGCTCGCAACAACATCCTGTGCTGTCACCTTGCGGCCGTTCGCCGGCGCCTTGTCGTGGAACACTGCGTCGCCCAGCGTCGCGATCACCGTCTCTGGGTCGGGCTGTTCGACCTTCGTCGCCAGGAAAAGCTCCAGCTTGCCGGTGTCCGTCGGCACGTACCACATGTGGTCGAACACCGTGAAGCCCAGCGTCAGCCCCTGCGCCAGCGCGAAGATTCCCGCGCCGAACGGGTTCATGCTCGGGAGCGCTCCCGCCTGACGTACGCGCAAGATGCCGCCTGGCTTACCAGGTCCGTCCTGCGTGCCGTCCTGTGGCCCCGTGACCCGTGTCGGGTCGCCGCCGCCACCACCGCCACCGTCGCTCTTGCAACCCACGAGGCCTACAGCCGCGAGCGCCACGCCGCCGGCCGCGGCACTACCGAGCGCTTTGCGCCGCGAGATGCGCTGCGATGTCCAGTACCGAAGCCCTAATGTGTCATCTGCCATGGTCCGCCTCCGACCCTCTGTACCCGTCCACGGGGCCTCGTAACTGAATGGTGTTCATTGTGGTCGTGACCCCGCCCACTGTCAACAGTACGTTTCGCAGCGCGGCGTGGACGTTAGTGATGTCCGCCCGCGCTCTGGTCTGGTGGTGGCGCCACGCGCCCCAGGCGCTTCCGCAGCAAATACGCCCCGCTGCCGACGCCGACGACGAACGCCGCCACGATGCCAGCCACCACGAGTTGCACTTCGACGCGCGTATCGTCGTTGTCATCGACCTGCTGCACCACGATCTCTGGACGCTCGTCGAGAAACACGCCACGAGCAGCCGACGCGCTCGGCGCCGAAATCGCCCCGATGAGCGTGATGGCGAAGACACTGGCGATGATGAAATTTGCCCGCATGAACCTACCTCCGTATCGCCGGCCATCCTAACAGCTTTCGTCGTTCGCGGTTAGGCACCAGCCTTGGCCGCACGGACGAATGCGGCGATTTTCGCTGGATCCTTCGCTCCCGCCGTCTCCACGCCGGTCGACACATCGACCGCCCACGGGCGCACGTCGATGATCGTAGCGGCGACGTTCTCGGGCGTCAGGCCGCCCGCAAGCCACAACGGAAACCTTGCGGCGACGGATCGCGCCGTCTCGTGGTCGCCCTTGGTGCCGCTGCCGCTGCTCGGATCGAGCATGAACGCCAACGCCGCGCCCGGCTGCACGTGCGCCAGCACGTCATCCGCCGTCATCTCGGGTCGCGGCCGCAGCACCTTGATCACCTGCCGCGTCGCGAGCAGACAATCGCTCCATGGCTCGCTCCCACTCAGCTGTACCAGGTCGAGTCCCGCCTCATCGGCCATCTCGTTCACGTCGTCGATCGGCTGATCCGCGAACACACCAACGACCAGCGGCCGCTTCCTCGCCAGCAATCGATCGAGTGCCTCGGCGCCGTGCGCGAACCAGGCCTCGACAGTCGTGAACTCGCCCGGATGCAGCGGCGGTGGCTCCTGCTGCTCAATGTCACGCACGCCGCCGCCAACCGCCGCGGTGATCAGCGCACCTTCCTCTACCGACACCCGCCGCCGGCTCTGCGCGAACATGATGCCGATGAAGTCAGCGCCGGCGTCGGCCGCTGCGACCGCGTCCGCGACGCGCATGCAGCCACAAATCTTCACGCGCGTCATGCCACCACCCCCGCGACGATGTAGCGCAGCGCGTCTTCGACCAGATCATCGATCGGGCGTGTGGCGTCCAGGGTCAGGCGTTCGCTCGTCGTCAGGATCGTGCCGGGGAAGCGGCGCAAGTCCAGCGGCTCACGCGGCTGTGACTCCAGCGCATCGCGCGTCAGCAGGCGACGTTGCAACTCATCACGATCAGCGCAGACGCACTCGATCATGATGAGCGGCGAGCCGGCTGCAGCAGCCAGGGCGTGCCAGCGCTCCTCGACCTGCGCCCAGTAGACGGGGTTGTCGAGGATGAGGTTCATCCCCTGGTCGATAATGTGGTGCGCCAGCGCGAAGTAGACTTCGTACGTCGCGGATCCGGCGTGCGCCTCATCGATGTCCGAACGCAGCAGCGCTGCCTTGATGATGTCCTTATCAAACACTACTGCGCCCGTCCGTTCGCCGATCGCGCGCGCGAGTGTGCTCTTGCCGCTCCCCGGCTCTCCGTGCATCTGTAGCACAAACATCAGATGAGGAACTCCCGCATCTTCTCCCGCACGTCCTTTGCCAGCATCAGCGCCTCGCCGACGAGTACAGCGTGCACCCCGCACTTCGCCATCCGCTCGACATCAGCGTGCTCGCGTATGCCGCTCAGCGCGGCAACGACGCGATCGGTCGGGATGAGCGGCCGCAGCCGCTCGGTGACGCCGAGATCAACCTCGAACGTGCGCAGGTCGCGGTTGTTGATGCCGATCACATCCGCATCGACGTTCAGCGCCCGCCGCACCTCGTCCTCGCTTGCCACTTCGACGAGGCACTCTAGCTGCAGTTTATGCGCGAGTTCCGTCAACGCGCCCAGCTCTTCGTCGGTCAGGATCGACACGATCAGAAGAATCGCATCAGCGCCGTACGCACGCGACTCGTGGACCTGGTACGGATCGAAGATGAAGTCCTTCCGCAGCATCGCCGGACGCCCGCCCGGGTAATAGCCGTCGATGCTCACACGGCAATCCGATAGGAAGTCGATCGACCCCTGAAAATACTTCGACTCCGTCAGGATCGAGACCGCGCACGCGCCGCCGATCGTGTACGTGCGCGCGACGGCACGATGCTCCAGCGTCTGCACGAGGCGCCCCTTCGACGGCGTCGCCTTCTTGATCTCGGCGATCAGCTGAATGCGCCGCCCGCCCGTACTCGGCCCACGCGGCCCTTCGAGGATCGACTGCACGAGGCTCCACTGCGGCGTGGCGATGCGGTCCTGCCGGCGCTTCAAGGCGTCGAGCGGCTCTTGCACCTTCCGCTGCTCCACCTCGATCCGCTTGTCGGCGACGATCTGCGCGACGACGGTCTCGGTGCTCATTGCTGGCCTCTCGTCGTCGCGACGAACGCATCGAGCTTCTGGAACGCCGCGCCGGAGTCGATGGACTCGGCGGCGATCGCGGCGCCCGCACGAAAGTCCTTCGCCGCACCCCACGCGATGAGCGCGGCGGCCGCGTTGATCAGCGCGAAGTCCCGCAGAGGGCCCGGCACTCCCTCAAGCACCTTCTGCATGTCAGCCGCATTCGATTGCGGCGAACCCCCACGCAACGCCTTCGGATCGTGCATCGGCAGGCCCGCGTCCTCCGGCGCGACGCGAAACACGCGAACGCCCTCCAGCGTCAACTCCGCGACCGTGGAGGGCCCGCTGATGCTCACCTCGTCCAGACCGTCGTCGCCATGCACGACCAGCGCGCGCTCGCTGCCGAGTCGCTGTAGCACGGCCGCGACCTTCTCGACCAGTTGTGCCCGGGCGACACCGACGACCTGGCGGGTCGCCCCAGCCGGATTCGTGAGCGGCCCGAGCAGGTTGAACACCGTGCGGATGCCAATCTCCCGCCGCGCAGGCCCCACGTGCTTCATCGCGGGATGGAACGCCTGCGCGAACATGAATCCGACGCCCGTAACTTCGATGCACGCGGCTACCCCCGCCGGCGTCAGATCGATGCGGGCGCCCAGTGCCTCGAGCACATCAGCACTGCCAGACTGCGAGGTCATCGCGCGATTCCCGTGCTTGGCGACGCGCGCCCCGGCA
>JANPBN010000154.1:0-3515 GCA_031430415.1 Dehalococcoidia bacterium | reverse complement strand
CCACGCTGACATCGGCCCTGCTCGAACATGGGCTGGCGGATGAAGTCCTGCTGGTCGTCTATCCGGTCCTGCTGGGCACGGGGAAGCGCTTCTTTGCGGAGGGAACCCCGGCACGCTCATTCGAGCTCGCCAGCACGAAAGCATTTCCGTCCGGCATCATTTTTAGTTGTTACAAGGTCGCCGGGCCTTTGAAGACCGGATAATCGCCTCATTGCAAGCTGACGGGTCCCGCAAAACTCCCGCGGAAAAATCTGCGATTGATTGAAGAGCTTGATAAGTGATTGAAGGAAATAGTGACAAGGGGCGGAATCGAACCACCGACACGCGGATTTTCAGTCCGTTGTTCATGTAGGACTTGGTTGGACCAACATAATCCTCTCGGATCTAACCCGGTGATTCCGGCGCCAGAGTTTGCAGTACACGATCTTCTGTTAACTAGGGAGCCATGACATCCGTGGGGCGTATAGTCTGGACACGCGCAGCCGAGCCTTTGCGGAAACTGCGCAGGCCTGTGGGAAGGAATAAATGCAGGACGCACTTCGGCATTCCAAGGGAGCGGGCATCAATTCCGATGAACCTCAGAACCTGGAGGCAATCGACTCGCCTTGCGGTTCCATCAGGGTGAAGTTGTCAACGGATCGCGCCTGGGTAGCCGGCCATCTGGCGCGCCTGTTGGGCGATGCCGGCAACATCGAAATGCTGGACAGTGCGGAATCGGACCCGGCCCCGTCCGGCCCGCACAGCGGGCAGCCGCCAACCGTTCTGGTGCTGGATTGCGCGGCATGCGATCCGCAGGAGCGCTTGCGGTTGCGGCGGACGGCGCGCAGCCATCATCCGGCACGTGTGCTGTGGCTACTCGACGCGGCGCCCTCCGGCAACTATGCCGTGCGATCGGTGCTGGACGCCGTGCGGGCTGGTTGGTGCCACGGGTACGTCGTCGTCGGCTTCCCCTTCGACACCCTTTCGCGAGCGATCGCCGCGGTCGCGCAGCACGATTTTTGGTTGCCGCGTGCGATGCTGGTTCGGGCGCTCTCCGAGTCTGAGCGCCTGCGAGCCGGGTTAGGGCCGGCGGTTGCCGCAGTGCGCGGCAGCAATCGAGCTCGCACGCCGCTCACGATGCGCGAGCGACAGATCCTGCAGGTGGCCCGGCGCGGTCTGACCAACAAGGAAGTCGGGCGGCACCTGGGCATCGAAGAGGACACGGTGAAGAAGCACCTGCGGAACATGTACGCGAAGTTCGGCGTGCACCGCCGTGCGCAGATGCTGCTCAGATGCGTTGGAGAGGCGCGAGCATCCGGCTGAGGCCCCTATCCCCCGACCGTGCGGCACGGTCAGGGGATAAGCGATGATCGTTACTGCGTGACGCGGAACAGGTTGGCGCGCGTGGCCGGCGAATACCCGCCGAACAATGCCGTGACGCGCACGTCCCACACTGGATCGTTACCCAGCCCTCCCCGCTTGCCCTTGCGGACGCGAGGCACGCAGACGGTTCCCGTGACGTAGTTCCCGGCGACGTCGAACTTCGTATTCTTGATGTTCGGGAGCGGTCCCGTGCCGCCGGCGAACGCGACGTTCAGCTCGGGCACGAGGTTCGCGCCGGAGATGACGACGTCTCCGCAAGTGTTCTGCGCCATGCTCGCAGGCGAGATGCTGTCGATTCTCGGCGCGGGCGGCGCCGCGCACGGGCCGCGGTCCGCGACATAGCGGCCGTTCGCGCCGTCGCCGATCTCGACGCGCCTGCAGGACTCGTTGTCGTCTTCGTTCGTCTCCAGCAGCAGGCCCTTCGGGTCGAACACGTGCCGCAGGCGGTACATGCCGGGCGCGAGGTCGCCTATCGCGAGGCTCTGCCCCGACAAATTGCTTCCATACGTGTCGCCCCAGCCGACCGACATCCCCTGCGTGTTGAAACCGGGCTCCTGCGTCGGGCACCAGTTGAAGACGGCACTGCCCGAGGCGCCCGCCACCTGGATGTTCACGCCCGTCGTGTCCATGATGCAGAACGTCGTCTTCGTGCCCTTGCGCGGATTCTGCGGGCTCGAGGTGTCCTGCTCGAGGATGTAGTTCGCGTAGTCGTTGTAATGGACGTGGTTGTGCGCCTCATGGTATGCAGCGCTGCCCGCCGGGCGCTCGTAGTAACTGCCGCCCGAGCAATATACGCGCTGGTCGACAGGCTGCTTGAGCGTTCCGGTCGAATCGGGGACCGGATCTCTCGGTACGAGCTCGAGCTTGCCGTCTCCCGCATTCCAGCTGGTCGCACTGAACTTCATGCTGGTGGCGTTGAGCATCGCGATATCGCGCGGCGGCAGGGCGCGCACGTCGGGCCGCAGCTCCACCGTCCCGGCAGGACAGGCGCCAAGCGCCGGCAGCGCGAGCAACTGGGACACCGGCAACAGCCACCAGAACAGCTTGCGATCGAATGCACTGCCATTTCCATTTTGTGGTGTCATCGACGACTCCTCCCTGTGCGCTCGCCGTTCAGTGCATCGCGTGAAAGCCAGCGTCGCCGGGACCTGGATCCCGGCAACGCCACGTTCGCGATTGCGCCCTGTCTACCTCAATCGCACTTCTGGGTCTTCGGATCGCACTTAATGATGCGAGTGCAGGTGAAGTCCGACAGCACCAGCCTGCCGGGCAGGTTCGTGTATGCGCTGGTCAGCGCACCGGTCACATCCACGCAGCGGAAATGCTGGACATGGCTGAGGACCTTATACGAGGTCACCGTACACGAGTCGCCGGAATCCCAGGTCGCCGAGAGCGTACCAGCGGGTGTTCCCTCCGGTATCTGGTTGTTGACGAAATGGTATCTGCCCACGAACCCTGCAGGGCAGGACGAGCCGATGTGGGGGGCGTGGAGGTCCGCCGCATAGCCCACTCCGACTGCGGCAAAGGCCGCCAATGGCACTGTCCAAAAACGCTTCTTCATACTTGTCTCCCCGGTTGAATTGGATTTTCCCTTCCCTACGAACTCCAACGTGCCCGGCCCGGGGCCGCCGGGCCAAAAGGGCATCCCCACGATCCGCGTTCCGCCGGGGCGGGGCAATTCCACGAAAGGGGAATGGAATCTAGTTAACGGCCCCCGCTTCGGCGCTGCGTTATGCCCGCCACGGCGATGCTCTCTTTCGGTTCGTGTTCAAGCACTTACATCGTGACGGGCCCAGGCAGCCCTAGCAGGCCGTTGAAAAACGCAGATTTGAAGCTGCCATGAGGTCGCTGATCATCGATTTGTCCAGAACGCGAGCGGCGACTTTGTCGGTCCGGCCGGTGTGGTGGTCGAGGGCTCGCGGTTCATGAGCTTGTTGATCCTGATTTATCCGATTTGGCGGACACGGATGCTACGCCGGCGCCGGTTGCGGTTGGGCGAGCAGGTTGGCGAGGCGCAGCAGGGCGTAACAGCCTACGGTGAACGTCGCCATGAACCCGACCTGGAGTTGACCCGCTTTTGTGGACACGTCATGTTCACAAAGAGAGGGTCAACACATGGTCAGGAAGGTTACGAGATACGCGCCGGAGTTTCG
>JANPBN010000153.1:0-2708 GCA_031430415.1 Dehalococcoidia bacterium | reverse complement strand
CGAGTTCGCGATCGTTCGCGGCGGCGGCGATCATCAGCGGCGACATGCCATCGGCGCGGCGGGCGTTGGGATCGGCGCCGGCGCGCAGGAGCAGGCGGCATGCTTCGACGCCACCGCTCGCCGCGGCGGCGTGGAGTGGCGTGGCGGCGCGGCCATCACGCGAGACGGCATCGATCGAGGCTCCGGCGGCGAGTAGCACGGGGATCGCGCGCACGCTGCCGGATGCTGCGGCGTCGTGCAGTGCAGTCGCGCCGTGAGCGGCATGGGTCGTCTCGAGCGAGGGATCGCGCACGATGAGGTCGCTGACTACATCGTCGCGATCGAGGGCGGCGGCCTGGAAGATATCGAGCGGCGGGCCGGAATCGAGCAACAACTCGAGGATCGCGTCCTGCCGCATGTATTGCGCGAAGACGAGCACGGAGAGGCCAGAGGCGTCACGGGCGCGGGCGAGTTGTGGACGAAAGTGCAGCATGCGCTGCACGGCGGCGATGCCGCCGCGACCTGTCTCGCGGAAGAGCTCGGCGATGTCGTCGGTCTCGGATGTGTGGCGCTTGGTCATGGTAGCCGGGACATTGTGGCGGATGTGCGGCGCTGGTTCGAGGGACGCGGCGAAGGCCGGGAGCCGACCGGGCGGCCGTGTTCGATAGAATCTGGCGTCGATTGCGAACATCGGGCGTACCACGATGCGGAGGTGAGATTGGCGTACGTTGGCACGCTGGCGTGGGCCCGCGAGACTGGCGGGAGGCTCGACCGCGGCGATCGTCTCAAGCTGCTCGAGCTGGCGGCGGTGTCATTGCTGGCGGATGCGCCGGATCTGGCGCTCTATCGCCTGGGGCGAACGAGCCGCTTCCCGCCGCCGGTCGGCGTCGAAAGCCTGCCGGTTCCCGATACCAGCGCGGCACGTCGAGCGCTGGCGCTTCTGCGGGAGCTTGCGCCGCCATTCATGGTGAACCACTGCCTGCGCACATACTGGTTCAGCCGTCTCATCGGCCTCGGCGCGGGGCTCGATTTCGATGATGAGCTCCTGTACGTCGCAAGCCTGGCGCACGACAACGGCTTCTACGGTTCGTATGCAACGGCGACTCCAGAGGCGGAGTGCTTCACGATCCGGAGCGGGCGCTCGGCTGCGGATCTTGCGATGGGAGCTGGTTGGGATCCGTCACGCACCGACCGCGTCGTGGAGACGGTCATCCTCAACGCGAATGGCCACGTACCGGAGTCGAGGGGCATCGAAGCGCACCTGATGATGCGCGGCGTGCTGGTGGACGTGACAGGCGTGCACGCGTGGCGCATCCACCCCGACGATGTCGCGGAGGTGTTTCGGCGACTGCCGTTGCTCGACCAGCGGGAGCGCCTCTGGCCGCTCTTCAAGGAGGAGGCGGACCGGCAGCCGGCCTGTCGTGGACACTTCGCCGACCGTTATCTGCAGTTCGGGACGTTCGTGAAGCTCGCGCCGTGGAGGAGCGAGCAATCACCCGAATAGCCGCGCTTCGGCGCCGGAGGAACGCATGCAATCGATCCTGGAGCACGAAGCGGTGCGACTGGTGGGCGCGCTCAGCGTGAGCCGGTGGGAGTCCGGCATCATGCCGCGACGGCTGCCCGAATGGGCACTTGCGCAGATCGCCGATCCGATGTTCCGCTGGGTGGTGTCGAACGCATCCGGCGTGCGGCTGGTGTTCTCGACGGACTCGGATGTCGTCGAGATTGAGGCGAAGCTCACGGGCGCGGAGATCGAGGGCACCGCTCAGCCGCCGGCGCCGCGCTTCGACCTGGTGATCGATGGCGAGGTGCGCGCGACGCAGACGACAACCGCGGGAGCGCTGTGGGTGCTCAGTGCGAACGATCGCAACGCGAGCCCCACGCTTCGTGATGGCGATGCCGGGACGATCCGCTTTGACGGACTCGGCGGGGCGATGAAGCGCGTTGAGGTGTGGCTGCCGCAGGCGCGGCGCGTCGAGCTGCGCGATCTGCGCATCGACGACGGGGCGGCGCTCGCCGCGGCGGCACCGCTGCCGGTGCGATGGGTGCATTACGGCAGTTCGATCAGCCACTGCGCCGAGGCGGACGGACCGACGGCAACATGGCCGGCGGTGGCGGCGCGTGCAGCGGACGTGGAGCTGACGAGCCTGGGATTCGCTGGGCAGTGCCACCTCGACCAGTGCGTCGCTCGAACGATTCGCGACCTTCCGGCCGATGTGATCAGCGCGAAGCTCGGCATCAACGTGATCAACGGCGACTCCATGCGCGAACGGGCATTCCAGCCGGCGCTGCACGGCTTCATCGACACGGTCCGCGACGGGCACCCGCGGACGCCGCTGCTCCTGATCACGCCGATCCTCTATCCGGCCGGCGAAGATCATCCCGGACCATCGATCTTGCGGCGCGGCGTGTCGGCGGTCGTCGACCGGCCGGACGAGTTGGCGTTCGGAGCGCTGACGATCGGACGCGTGCGCGAGATCATGGCGGTGGTCGTGGACCAGCGACGGCGGGCGGGCGACGCGAACGTGCATCTGCTCGATGGACGCACGCTGTTCGGTGAAGGCGACCTCGGCGATCTTCCGGATGGCCTGCATCCGAACACTGCGGGGTACCGGCGCATGGGGGAGCGGTTCGCGGCGACGGCATTTGGCGCCGGCGGGGTGTTGCGGTAGGCGGCGCCTAACCGTCCGGCACCGTCCCTCGGCCGGTCGAAAAAAGAAAACCCCCCT
>JANPBN010000152.1:0-2944 GCA_031430415.1 Dehalococcoidia bacterium | reverse complement strand
ATGGCCGGCGCGCTCCACGTCCGCCGCACACTGAATCCGCGCGGCTTCCCCGTACATCCTCTCGACATCGCCTGTTGTATCATGTGCGGAATTGGAAGGTCCGCATTCAGGCAAGGGGCTACCGGCGCACGATGACTGAGGGACTCACACACCGCGGGAACATCTCGCAGCACGTCCAGTCCATCCCGTCGTCGGGCATCCGGCGGTTCTTCGACCTGCTGGCCAGCATGGAAGGCGTGATCTCCCTCGGCGTCGGGCAGCCGGACTTCGTCACGCCGAACCACATCCGCCAGGCCGCGATCAAGAGCATCGAGGACGGCGAGACCGGCTACACGTCGAACTACGGCCTTGTCGATCTGCGCGTCGCGATCTCGCGGCACCTCAAGCGCCTCTACGATGTCAGCTACAACCCCGGCACCGAGATCATAGTCACGGCCGGCGTCAGCGAGGCGCTGAACATCGCGCTCGAGTCGATCATCGATCCGGGCGACGAAGTGCTGAGCCCCGACCCCGGCTACGTGGCCTATCAGCCGTGCGTGCTGCTCGCCGGCGGCACGTACACGCACGTGCCGACGCGCGCCGACGACGGCTTTCGGCTGCGTCCGGAGGAGCTCGAACAGCGCATCACGCCGCGGACGAAGGCGTTGCTCATCGGCTACCCGGCCAACCCGACGGGCGCCGTGATGTCGCGCGAGACGGCGCTGGCAATCGCCCAGATCGTCGAACGCCACAATCTGTTCGTGATATCGGATGAGATCTACGACCGGCTCGTGTATGGCACGGAACACGTCTGCTTCTCGTCGCTTCCGGGCATGCGCGACCGCACGATCCTCATGGGCGGATTCTCGAAGGCGTACGCCATGACGGGCTGGCGGCTGGCGTATACGTGCGCTCGCGGCGAGCTGACCGAGGCGATGATGAAGGTGCATCAGTACGTGATGATGTCGGCGCCGACGCCCGCCCAGTACGCGGCGATCGAAGCCCTCAACCATGGCGAAGAGGATGTCCGCGGCATGGTCGGCGAGTACGACAAGCGCCGGCAACTCGTCGTCGGCGCACTCAATGCGATGGGACTGTCCTGCCCGGAACCGCAGGGGGCGTTCTACGCATTCCCGAACATCGGCTCAACAGGGATGCACGATGAGACGTTCGCCGAGCGGCTGCTCATGGAGGAGCGCGTCGCTGTGATCCCGGGCTCCGCGTTCGGTGAGTCGGGGGCGGGGCACGTGCGCATCTGCTACGCCCAGCGCTACGACTTGCTCGAGGACGCCATGGAACGGATGCGCCGTTTCGTCGCGCGCAACCGGACGAACGGCGGCAAGTAGCGCGTTATGCCGGCACCCCCGCGGCAGCGCGCAGTTCCTTCATCAGATCCAGGTTCGGCTTGTCAGGGCCTTTGCCGGCGCCATCGATCTTGAATCCGGGAACCTCGAGCAGGAACGGCACATCGCGCAGCGCCGGATGCGCCACGAGCGCCGCGAAGCCATCGCGTCCGATCTTGCCCTCACCGATGTTGTCGTGGAGGTCGCGGCCGGAGCCGAGTGCGCCCTTCGAGTCGTTGCAATGCACGGCGGCGACGTTCGCGAGGCCGATTTCGCGATCGAGTTCCGCCATCACGCCAGCGACACCCTCGGCGCTGCTGAGATCGTAGCCCGCAGCGAATGCATGGCATGTATCGATACAGACGCGCGCGCGGGGGTTGTCGACGCGCTTGAGGATCTGGCCGAGGTCAGAGAACTTCGATCCGATCGTGCCGTTCTGGCCGGCGGCGTTCTCGAAGATCATCAGCGTGTCCTCGGGCGTTTCGCTGAGCACGCGCGTGGCCGCCTCGCAGATCTGCTCGAACACGGACTCGAATCCGGTGCCTTTGTGGCTGCCCGTGTGGAAGATGACGCCGATCGCGCCGATGCGCGACGCGATGTTCAGGGTGCTCCGCAGCGTGCTCGTCGATGTCTTGAACACCTTCTCATCGGCGGCGGCTAGATTCATCAGGTACTTCCCGTGGATGAACACCGGGCCGAGTCCCGAAGCTTCGCGAACCGCACGGAACTGCGCGACCTGCTCGTCGTCGAGCTTGGCGGTGCCCCACTGCTGCGGCGCCGACTCGAAGATCTGCACGCACTCTGCGCCGATCTTCAGCGCCCGATCGATCGCCGTGTGCGGACCGCCGGCAGAAGAGATGTGGGCGCCGATCTTCAATCCGAGACCTCTCTTTTGCGCTGGGAGCCACGAAGCTTCGTCGACACAGCCTCGATCAGCCGCCGCACCGGCTTCCCTGCGACGGCCCCGGTGACCGCGCTCTCGTACGCAGCTGCGTCATGCGGCGTGCCTTCGATGGTGGCAATGCCGCTGTCAAGATCGACGTGGACGCTTGTGACGCCGTCAAGTTTGCGTAAAGCGGTACCGGTTCGGGCCGCGCAGACCGTGTCGCAGACGAGGCCTTCGACCTTGAGGCGCGTCGTCTCGCTGGACTGCGCCTCGATGTGCGTTGTCGGATTGACGGCGAGCCTTCGCCAGAGGATGCGCATCTGCCTGCTCCTGCCAGAATTCGCGTACACCAGTATAGGCCGCTGACGGCTTCGGCGAACTGGCCGCGAGAACGGCGCTTGCAACACTCTGGTCGCGGTACGCCGGGCCGACCATAATGCTGAAGCGAGGTTCCCCGGCCGGAAGAAAGCAGCTCTATGTCCGTCATCCTGCGCATCGACATGACCAGCGGCAGCGTCAGCGAGGAGGACGCGCCGGCCGAGTGGCGCCTGCTCGGCGGACGCGCGCTCACATCCCACATCATCAGCCGCGAGGTCGATGCGGCGGTCGACCCGCTCGCGCCGGAGGCGAAACTCGTCTTCGCGCCGGGGCTGCTGGGTGGCACGGCGATCACGACATCGGGGCGGACATCCTTCGGCGCCAAGAGCCCGCTGATGAACGGGCTCAAGGAATCGAA
>JANPBN010000151.1:0-1908 GCA_031430415.1 Dehalococcoidia bacterium | reverse complement strand
GCCGCGTGGCAGCCGGCCGGGTGGAATTCAGCCGGATTCGCGTCCCGGATGATTCACACAACCGCTCTCGACGGTGATAGAATCGGCATCAACGGCTTCGGCCAGAAGGAGATCACCACATGAGTTGGTTCGAGCACGGCGCCAGCCGCATCTACTTCGAAGACAGCGGCGCCGGCAATCCGCTGCTCTTGCTCCCGGGTTGGGCCGGCAGCATCGAGGAACTCGCCCCCCTGCGAGTGCACTTCGCATCAAAGTTCCGCGTCATCGCCGCCGACCTGCCCGGATCCGGCAAGTCAGAACCACAACCCCGCGCATACACGCCCACCTACTATCACGACGACGCCGCCGCGTTCCTCGCGCTCCTCGACCACCTCGGCGCCGGCCCCGCGCACATCGTCGGGTTCAGTGATGGCGGCGAAGTGGCATTCGTGATGGCGGAGGAACGACCCACCGCCGTGCGATCCATCGCCACCTGGGGCGCCGCCGGCACCATCGAAGCACCACCCGAGATGCTCGACGCGTTCGACACGTTGATCGATGAGCCGATTGAGCCGCTCGCCGACTTATCGGCATACCTCAAGTCCGCGTATGGCGAGGAAAACGCCCGGGCGATGTCCAGCAGCTTCGCTGCCGCGTTGCGCGGCATCATCGCGAACGGCGGCGACGTGAGCCGCGCCCGCGCCGGCGACATCGCCTGCCCCGCCCTGCTCATCACCGGCGAGCACGACTTCGTCGCGACGCCCGCGCTCGTCTCCGAGATTGCGGGCGCGATCCCCGGCGCCACGTACATCGAGGTGAAGGATGCTGAACACGACGTGCATCACGCCCAGCCGGAATGGCTCGCCACGACCATCCTCGCCTTTCTGGCAAAGCAGTCGTAGCGCGGCGTACAGAAAGACGAGAGGCCATGACCACCGACGCGCCCACCACCATCACCGAACAGAACGGCATGCTCATCGGGCCGTACCGCTCGCCGCGCAACCTCGCAGCCAGCGAGCGCGGCAGCATCCATGACGACGCCACCGCGCAGAAACTCGGCTTCCGCGGCGGCACCGTCGCTGGCTCCATTCACATGGAGCAGTTCCCGCCGATCCTCATGCGCGCCTTCGGTCAGCAGTGGTTCGAGACCGGCAGCATCTCCACGTACTTCCGCAACGCCACGACCGATGGCGAACCCGTCCGCCCGCTCGTGCAGATGCCCGCCCCCGGCGCGACGCAGGTCAACATCTTCACGGAGAAGGAAGACGGCACCCAGGTGCTCGAAGGCACCGCGTCGATCGGTGGCACATCAGAGCCATCCCTGCTTCGCCGGAAACTCGCCGAGCCGCGCGAGAGCGGCGAGTTGCGCCTCCTCGATCGCATCTCGCCCGGCGACGACATCGCGCCCATCGCCACCCGCTGCACCCACAAGGACGCCGATCCGCGCGTCGCTGTCGTCACCGAACCACTGCCGTGGTACTCCGGCGACTCGCCGTGGGGCGATCCGATCCTCAACCCCGGCCTCGTCGTCCACATCATGGTTGCCGCCCAGCGCAACATGCGCCTCCCGGCGGATGCCGTCGGCCTCTACGGTGCGATCGAGGTGCGCCACCTGCGCGGCCCCGTCTTCCTCGAGCGCGACTACGAAGTGCGCGGCACGATCCTCGCCACCGGCAGCACCCCCAAGACCGAGTACGTCTGGTTCGAGACGCACCTCCGCGAACCCTCCGGCCTGCCACTCGGAGGCGTAGCCAACGTCGGCCTGCCACTCGGAGGCGTAGCCGACGCCGGCCCGGACGTCGCCTCCATGATCATGATGCTCCGCTTCATGAAGGCCTCCTCCCCCCGCTGGCGCGACGCATAGGCGACTGACAGAGCTACACTGCACGTTCGGAAATTCAGCAGAAGGCACACAAATCGATCGTTCGA
>JANPBN010000150.1:0-2871 GCA_031430415.1 Dehalococcoidia bacterium | reverse complement strand
ACGATGCCGGGGTTGAGCGCCTTGAGCGACTCATAGCCGAGCCCCCAGTTCTCCATCACATGCGGCGTGAAGCTCTCGGCGACGACATCGGCCCCGGCGATGAGCTTCTTCATGATGGCGATCGCTTCGGGCTTCGCCATGTCGAGCACCATCTCGCGCTTGTTCGCGTTGCGAATGACGAAATAGCAGGCGCGGTGCCACGAGTGGTCGATGCCGTCGTTGTCGGTGAGGATCAGGCTGCGGGTGACGTCGAGCCGGTTCGGCGACTCGAAGCGAATGACATCGGCGCCGAGGTCGGCGAGGATGCGCGTGCAGGTCGGCCCGGCGAAGACCTGCGCGAGGTCGACGACGCGGATGCCATCGAGCGGGCGGCTGGCGTTCGCGGTCATATGACACCCCGGTCGCTGAGGATGGTCAGGTCGGTCTTCTCGTAGCCAAGTTCGTCGCAGAGTACGGCGACGTTCGCATCGCCTCGCTCGGGCGCGGCGGATGAACGGAGCGGCGTGACGCTCATCTTGAATGGCGCGCCGGTGTGCGTGAGCACGCCCGCCTTCGGATGCGTGATCGTCTCGAAGAAGGCGCGCGCGGCCAGGTGCTCATCGGACAGCAGGTCTTCGCTGCTCGGCACGAAGGCGAACGGCATGCGGAACGCCTGCGCTGTCATGACGATCTCCATCGTGGTGTGGGTTGCGAGATAGTCCTTGATCAACGCATCGAACTCGCGCCACTGGATCATTCGCTCTCCCGCTGAAAGGAACAGCGGGTGCGCGTTGAGATCCGGGTTCTCGAAGAGCAGCGCCATTGGCGACATCGTGTCCGGGGCGAGGCGTGACGGGAAGCCGCTGGCGCCGGGGATCATGACGACGTGGCCATCGGCACAGGCGACGATGTCGTTGGGATATCCGAAGATGTGGCGCGAATAGTAGCGCTTGCGGATCGCGCCCTGGAACGCGTACATCGCCGTGTTGTACTCATCGCCCGCGGCCACGGCGTCCGCCATCGATACATCGACGAAGTCGCCGCCGCCGCTGCGCGCGCGATTCTCGAGCGCCGCGAGAATGCCGATCCAGAGATGGATGCCGCCCAGGTACTCGCCGGGATCGCCGCCCGTGGACAGCGGCTCGCGATCTGGTTCGCCGGTGTTGTACATGATGCTGCTCATCGCCATGGCGGTGAGGCTGTTGCCGTCGTAATCGGCGTAGGGCCCGGTGGCGCCGAACGGCGACACCTGCGCGAATACGAGCTCCGGAAACTCGTCCTTCAAGTCGTCGTAGGACAGCCCCCACGCCTGCAGCGTCGATGCGCGCTCACCAGCGACGAAGACATCGGCGTTCGCGAGCAGCTTCTTGAGGATGACCTGACCCGACACCACCGAGACGTCGAGCGTGACGCTGCGCTTGCCCGTGTTGAGGTGCAGAAAGAGGCCGGAGCGCTCCGAATCCGGCAGGTCGCCCGGAAAGGGGCCGAAGCGCCGCGAGTAGTCGCCGCCGGGCGGTTCGATCTTGGTGACGGCAGCGCCGCTGTCGGCCAGGAGCTTCGTAGCGTACGGCCCTGCGATCCCCTGCGAGATGTCGACGACGCGTACGCCTTCGAGCGCGCGTTCTGCCATGTCCCGACTCCTGCCGCCGCTATCCCGCCGGAAGTGGTCTCCGCGCAAGGTGAACAGAGCATACGCGGGTCGATATCGGAGTTCAATGCCTCGCAGTATGGGAAGGGCCCGCTCGGTAGCGGGCCCTTCTTCTGTTCAGAATGGTGGGACAGTGAACTAGCAGAATCCCTCGGGGTCGAATCTGCACGAATGCGTGCCGATGAAGTCGCTGGCCCGATCCTTCGTGAAGTCTGCGTAGGGGAACCGATCGACGCGTGTCCACGACGAGAGCCCGATCGTCCCGACCGGCAGATCAGGGTCGCGGGACATGATGGCGCGATCATCGTAATTGTCAATGCGATCGTTGACGACATCTTCCAGCTGCTTCACGACGTCGTCACAGGCGGTGTCGCCTTCGGCGCAGTTGTAGCCGATGAAGACGCCGGCGTGCTCCAGTGCGTGGGCGATGGCTTCACGTGGAATGACGACATCCGGCGGATACACATCCGGATCCGGCGGGATGTTGATCTTTGCGCCGTTGCCCACATCGACGTTCCGCTGACTGTTCAGGTGCTTCCCGGACGAGGGCGGGTTGCTGTTGATGCAGTTCGTGGGCACGGTCGCCGTCGCTTGCGGCGTTCCGCTCGATGAGGTCGCATCCGCCGTTGCGGCTGCTTCGATCGTCGGCGTGGCTGCTGCCGCCGTCGCTTGCGCTGTGCCTGAGGCCACAGTGGCACCCGCCCCAACGGATGTCTCGACGCCTTCGCAGAACGGCGTCGGAGTCCTCGTCAGCGAGAACTGGTAGCTGAAGTGGCCGCGACCCTGACTCGCGAAGTATTGGCCCGGGAGGTCGGTACTTTGATTCGCTTCCTCGCGCTCCGGCTTGCTCAAGCCCGTGCCGTCGTCACTGACGGACTGGATCACGAGATAGATGATCAGGGCGACGAGCGCGACAATACCACCGGCGAGTCCGATGATCGTCCACGGCGGTCCGCCGCCTCCAGGCGCCTTTACCGGCGTCCGTCGCGATGGCGGTGGCGTCGTTCCGCCAGTGCCCGAGGCCGGCTGCTGCTTGCGGTCCATCCTGCGCTGTTCTCGGCTCATACGGTGGCCTCTCCCTTCGGGCGGTAGGGTACTCGCTTTCACGTGATACGGCACAGGCGATCTTCGTGGAATACGGGAACACCCTGCCATCGGATGCGCGCCCCGGGAGAAAGTCACCGCTCGACACGCGGCCTCTAGGTGTCTTCGCACCAAAGGGCGAGGCCGACGAGGCCGGGGCC
>JANPBN010000149.1:0-2735 GCA_031430415.1 Dehalococcoidia bacterium | reverse complement strand
ATTGAAGGCCTCGCCGTGTTCCGCGATGTGCGCCTCGGCATCCGCGCGATCCTGCTCTCGTTCGCGATCTGGTTGCTCGAAGTGGCGATGTTCGCGCTGTTCGGCCGCGCGTTCGGCGTTTCGCTTTCCATGCCGGCGTGGATGCTGATCATGGTCGCCGCGAACATCATCAGCGCCGTGCCGGTCGCGCCGTCGAACATCGGCGCGTACGAAGTCGCCGTCGCGGAGCTGATGAAGGCGCTGGGCGTGGCCGCGGGTGCGGGGGGGGGCTTCGCCATCGCGACGCACGTCTTCAACATCGCCTGGATTACGGTCGCAGGCGCCGGTGCCATGTGGGCGCTCCGCCTCAGCCTCGCCGACGTCTTCTCCTTCGGTGCGAAGGACGCGGCCGCTGCGGACGCGCAAGCTGCGCCGCTGCCGCGTTGAAGTCGCGTTGCTAGGGCGCGATCCTCACGATCCGTGCCGAGCCCACCTGAACGTCCACCCTCTCGCATCGCCAATAGGTTCCCCGGCCTCAGTCCTGTCCAGCCGTCGGGCCAGCGCGGGGTCAAGATGGCGTTGGCGGACCGGCCGAGGTCGAGCGCGTTAGTGTCGACGAGATCGAGTACCGCCGAGTACAGCGCCTCAAGATTGCCGCTCTTCTTGCCCCAATAGAAGTCCGGCCTGTAACCCGGTGTGATTCCGGTCAGACGACCGCCTTCCTTCGTCGTGAACAGGTACAAGTCGACGTAAAGCCTCATCGTCATCCCGCCCCAGCTCCGCTCATCCGCTCCATCCACAGCACATCGTGGTATGCGCCGAACTTGCGGCCGACCGCATGCATCAGCCCTGCTCGCACGAAGCCGAATCGCTCGTGCAGCGCGACCGAAGCGTCGTTCGGCATCGTGATGCCTGCGATGTACGTGTGGATGTCCTCGCCCTTCAGCGCATCGAACAGCGCGGTATACAGTGCGCCGCCGATGCCGCGCCCGACGGCTTCGGGCGCGCAGTAGATCGTCGTCTCGACGGTGGTGTCGTACGCCGCCTTTGCGCGGAACTGATGCGAACCCGCATAGCCGACGACCCCATTTCCGGTGACGCCGACAAGCAGACGGTGCCGTCCCGTTGTCGCGAACTGCGCGAACCACGGCTGCCGCTGCTCCGTCGTATAGGGGTCGATGTCGAACGTGATCGCCGTGTACTCGATGTAGTAGTTGTAGATCTCCGTTAGCCGGGGGAGATCGGCCTCGGTGGCGGAGCGAATCGTCATGTCGTCTGGCATCACTCCACCGGCATCCGGCGCGACATCCAGAGCACGTCGTGGTAGCGGCCGAACTTGCGGCCGACCTCGCGCAGCACCGTCATATGTTCGAAGCCGAAGCGCTCGTGCAGCGCGACCGAGCCGCGATTCGGCATCGTGATCAGCGCGACGGCGAGGTGGATGTCCTCATCCCGCACCGCGCCGAAGATCTCTTCGTACAGCCTCTGGCCGATGCCGCGACCGACGGCCTCGGGGGCGCAGACGATCGTCATCTCGACGGTCGTCTCGTAGGCCTGCTTCGCCGCGAAGGGGCTGGTGGCGGCGTAACCGAGCACGGTGCCCGCTTCCTCTGCGACGAGGAGGCGATGGCGGCCCGCCGGGCCGTACTTGCCGAACCAGGTTTCACGCTGCTCCGGCGTGTACGGCTCCAGGTCGAACGTCACGGCCGTGTTCACGATGTAGTGGTTGTAGATCTCGGTGATACGCGGGAGGTCCGCCTCCGCGGCGGGGCGGACGTCGACCGAGTCGTCGACCGAGCCGCCGGTTGAGCGATGTGCTGTCATGTTGCGATTCTACGCTAACCGAACGCGAGGGCGAATATGCCAGCGACGATCGCCGTCGCTCCGACAAGTCGCCGCGGCGCATCGGGTTCGTTGAGCAGCCGCAGGCCCATCAGGGCGCCGAAGAGAATGCTGATCTCGCGCGCGGGCGCGACATAGCTCACGGGCGCGAGCGTCAGCGCCGCGAGGACCATGATGTACGCGCCAAGTGACAGCACGCCGATCGTCATCATGGGCGTGCGCCGCTCAGAGAACGCATCGGCGACGGCCTGGCGCCCGTTGTTCGTCGCGAGCACGACAGGGGCGAGCAGGAGCATGCGCGCCGTGTCGAGGCCGTAGCCATACATGAGCGGCGTCAGCATTTCGACGCCATGTTTGTCCCAGAGCGTGTATGTCGCCGTGCAGATGCCGGTCGCCAGCGCGAAACCGACGGAGACGCGCACGTCGCGCATGGCGTCGGTGTTGCGGGGCCACGACATCACGACAATTCCGGCGGTGATCGTCAGTGCTCCAGCGATAGCGAGCGGCGTCGGACTCTCGCCAAAGATCGCGATGCCGCCGAGGACGGCGAGCATTGGTCCGGTGCCGCGCGCGAGGGGATAGACGAGCGAGAGGTCGCCGGCGCGATAGCCCTGTGTGAGGAGTACGTAGTAGGTGATGTGGATTGCTCCGGAGACGCCGACGAATGCGAGGTCGGTCCATTCGAGTGAAGGCCGCGAGTAGAGGTAGGATCCGACGGCGAGCGGCAGAAACACGATCGATGTCGTCAGCACCTGTCCGAACTGGAACGCCAGGTCGTTGCGGGCGCCCTTCGCCATGAAGGTCCACGACGCGTGCATCATCGCGGCGACGAGGAGGAGGGCGAGGGCGGCTAGCGGCATCGGGTGGGGGCTATTTGATGTCGGACGTCGGATGTCGGGATGCGCGGGCCTTGG
>JANPBN010000148.1:0-8610 GCA_031430415.1 Dehalococcoidia bacterium | reverse complement strand
CCACCCTTGTGTAACTGCCCCGTCGAATGCAGAAAGCGCGGACCGTAGCCTAGCGTCGTCGGGCGCCGCGTCGCGTCCCGGATGCGCATGCGTATTTCGGCGAATGCCGCCTCGGTCGCCGGTGTCGGTTGAATGTACGCGGTAATCGCGACGTACCCATCGCCGAGTGACCCTGCCAGCAGCTCCGAGATTGCGTACGAAAGTGTTCCTTCCACCGCGCCAGAGGGCGTCAACGCCATTACACCGGCCACACGTGATGCCGTGGCGGCGTCGAGCACACGCGTCTCCTCGAACTCGCGCAGCACGCGACTCGTGTTGTCCTTCGACTCCTGCACGTTCGGCTCGTCGAATGGATTGATATCGAGCACCTGGCCTGTGACAGCGACGGCAAACTCCCAACGCGCAAATTCGCGGCCGAGGTCGTACGCATCATCGAGCTCAATCGTGACGATCGGGAATCCTTCGGCATCAAGCGCCGCAACCACCGCATCGCCTTCGCCGTTCGCGCCCGTGTCGCAGCGCAGGTGCACGAAGAAGCGGTCATCGCCGTAGTCCCTCGGTGACCCGTACGGCTCACCCGTGACCGGCAGTATCCCCTTGCCGAGTTTGCCTGTGCTCTCGGCGATCAACTGCTCGACCCACAACCCAAACGACGCGATTTCAGGCGTCACGACGAAGGTGGCCTTGTTACGCCCTACCAGCGCCATCTCCCCGAGCAGCGCGCCGAGCGTCAACGCCTCGCTGCATTCCGCGCGCGTCGCCGCCTCCTCCGCAACGGCGCGCTCGACCAGCTCCGCAATGCCGACACCGCAGACCGCCGCGGGCGCAAGCCCAAAGAAGGACATCGCCGAGTAGCGGCCGCCTATGTCGGCGGGATTCGTGAAGACGCGACGAAAGCCATGCGTCGCGGCGAGGGCTTGCAGCGGCGACCCCTCGTCTGTCACCGCGACGAAGTTCTCGCCAGCGCGCTCGCGCTTTACGGCGCTCACGACCTCATGGAAGTACGCGAACAGCGAGAGCGCTTCAATCGTCGTACCGGACTTTGATGAAACGAAGAACAAGGTGCGCGCCGGATCAATCTCGTGCAGCACGCTGGCTATCGTCGCCGGGTCCGTCGTGTCCAGCACGTGCATCCGGGGAAAGCCAGCGCGCGGCACGATGCTCTGCCGCAACACCTCCGGCGCAAGCGAACTCCCGCCCATGCCGAGCAACACCGCGTCCGTGTAGCCTTCAGACTTCACCGCGGCGGCGAACGCCACGAGCGCCGGGACGTGCTCTCGCATCCGTGATGCGATGTCCGTCCATCCGAGCCGCTTCGCCACGGACGCCGCGCGCCCCGCGTCCCCACCCCAAAACGAGGCATCGTGGGAGGCAATCCGCCGGGCCGCGCCAGCAAGTGTCAGCGCCTCAACGCCGCGGTTGACCGCCGAAAGGTACGGCTCGCGGAGGCTGAGCTTCACGCAGCGCTGGCCCTCTGCTTGATCTCGGAGGCCTTCTTCTCGATCGTTGCGTTGATCCCGACAAACGACTTCGCGAACGCCTCGACCCCCTCAGCTTGCAGTTGGTCCGTAACCGCGTCGATGGAGATACCGGCCGCCGAAAGATCGCGCATCACTGCCACGGCATCGTCATACCCCGCATCGATCGTGCGCCGTACGACTCCGTGATCGCGGAACGCATCGATGGTCTGTGGCGGCATCGTGTTCACCGTCTCCGGGCCGATCAATTCCGAGATGTACAGCGTGTCGCTATATGCAGAGTTCTTGGTGCCGGTACTCGCCCAGAGAGGGCGCTGAGGGCGCGCGCCTGCCGCGCGCAGCGGTGCGAAGCGCGCGCCGCCAAAGGTGTCGGTGAACAAGCGATACGCCAGTTTCGCGTTCGCCACCGCAACCTTGCCCAACAGCCCTCGAAGCTTCGCCGCTTCCGCATCGTTCGCGGTCGCGATCTTCGCCTCAATCAGCTTGTCTGTCGACGTATCGACGCGGCTCACGAAGAAGCTCGCGACGGAACTGCACGCCGACACGTCTTGGCCCGCAGCGGCGCGACGCTCGATGCCGCGAATGTACGCGTCCATCACGCGCTTGTAGAACTCGAGCGAGAAGATGAGCGTCACGTTGATGTTCACCCCGGCGGCGATACACTCTTCGATCGCCGGCAGTCCCTCTTCCGTCGCCGGAATCTTCACCATCAAGTTCGGGCGTCCGATGAGCGCCCACCATCGCTTCGCTTCGTCGATCGTCTCCCGCGTCTGAAACGCCTTCTCGGGCGAAACCTCGATGCTCACGAAGCCATCGCCGCCGCCGGATGCCTCATACACCGGTCGGAGAAGATCCGCCGCGAGCGTGATGTCACGCACCGCCAACGGCTCGAACAGCTCGCTCGACGCCACGCCGTCCCGGAGCAGTTCGGCGATCTGCTCGTCGTAGTCAGAACCGGCGCTGATCGCCTTCTCAAAGATCGTCGGATTCGCCGTAACGCCGCGAATGCCGTCGTCGTCGATGTACCGGCGCAGCCCGCCGTCGAGCAGCATGTCGCGACGAATGTAGTCCAGCCACGGCGACTGCTGTTGTGCGTCGTAGAGTTCGCGGACGGTGTTACCCATGGCTCTGCTCCTTCGTGCCCATGCTCCGCGCTTCGATCGCGAGCACCTTGTTCAGTCTCCGCACGTGGCGCTCGTCGCCGCTGAACCGCGCTCCGACGAACGCGCGCACAAGCTCCACCGCGACATCGCTGCCAACGACCCGCGCACCAAGCGCCAGAACATTCATGTCGTCGTGCTCGACGCCCTGATGCGCGGAGTAGGTGTCGTGACACACTGCCGCGCGTACCCCTTGCACCTTGTTCGCGGCGACGGACGCGCCGACGCCGCTGCCGCACAACACGATCCCGCGATCTGCGTCGCCCGTTCGCACCGCCTGCGCCACGGCATCGGCGAGATCCGGATAGTCGACCGCTTCGGTGCCGTTCGTGCCCAGATCGATGGCTTCAGCGCCGAGGCGACGCACCTCGTCGATCACGATCTGCTTCAACGGTAGCCCGGCGTGATCCGCCGCAATAGCGATGCGCATCACGCGTTCACCGTTGCGATGCGTTCCACCGCCGCGGTCGCATGCGCGACGACATTCTCGAGACTAAACCCGAGTTCGCGCATCACCGTCGCCGCGGGAGCCGATGCGCCGAAACGCCCGTCGATGCCAATGCTCGATCCTGCGTCCCCCACCCAGCGCTGCCATCCGAGCGTCACACCGGCTTCGATCGAGACGCGCGCGCGAACGGCTGGCGGCAACACTGAATCGCGGTATTCCTGCGACTGCTCCTCGAACAGATCCCATGACGGCATGCTCACGACCCGGGCATCGATGCCGCGCTCACGCAGGACCGCCTGCGCCTCGACCGCAAGGCTGACCTCGGACCCCGTCGCGATGAGGATCGCGTCCGGGCGGCCACCCGCCTCACTCACGACGTATGCCCCGCGAAGCAGGCCCTCAGCGCCGCCATTCGACGTACCGGAGAGGTTTGGCAGCGCCTGCCGCGAGAAGATGAGCACCGTAGGCCGCTCGTTCTCAACCGCAACCTTCCAAGCCATCGCTGACTCGTTCGCGTCCGCCGGGCGCACCACGGTCAGGCAAGGGATCGCCCGAAGTGCCATCACGTGCTCGATCGGCTGGTGCGTCGGTCCGTCCTCGCCGAGGCCGATGCTGTCGTGCGTGAACACGAAGATCGATGGCAATTCGCTCAACGCCGCCAGCCGGATGGCAGGCCGGTTGTAGTCTGAGAACGTCAGGAACGTTCCAGCGAACGGAATGACGCCGCCATGTGCGGCCATACCGTTCAGCGCGGCGCCCATCGCATGTTCCCGCACACCGTAGTAGATGTTCCGCCCACCCGGCTCGTCGGCGCTCATGATGCCGGCGCCCTTGAGTTCCGTATTGTTCGATTCGGACAGGTCCGCGGAACCACCGATCATCAGCGGCAATCCCGCGGCAATCGCGTTGAGCACGGCGCCTGACGCCGAGCGCGTCGCGATCGGCTTGTCGTCCGGTATGAACGATGGCAGCGCCCGATCCCAACCCGCCGGCCGCCTGGCGTCCATCGCCGCACGAAACTGGGCTGCTTCATCGGCGTGTGCCGCGGCGTATGCGTCGAACCGGGCCGCCCACTCCCGCTGCGCCGCGCCCCCCCGCTCGAGCGCCCGGCGCATGTGCGCCACAGCCTCGTCCGGAACGAAGAACGTCTTGTCCTCGGGCCAGCCTTACGCCAGCTTCGTCAGCCGGACCTCTTCGTCGCCGAGCGGGCTGCCGTGAGACTTCGAGCTGTCCTGCTTGTTTGGGCTGCCAAAGCCGATGTGCGTCCGGGCCACGATGATGGACGGGCGGTCGTCCGCCTTTGCGGCGCGGAGTGCGGCATCGACGGCGTCGTAGTCCATGCCGTCGGCGTGCTGGACATGCCAGCCATACGCCTCGAAGCGCTTGCCGACATCCTCCGTGAACGCGAGGCTCGTCGGTCCATCGAGTTGCACCATGTTGCTGTCGTACAGCACGACGAGCTTGCCCAACCGCTGATGACCCGCAAGCGACGCCGCCTCGTGGGAGATGCCCTCTTGGACGTCGCCATCACTTGCCAGCACATACGTGTAGTGATCGACGATTGCATGGCCGGGCCGGTTGAACGTCGCCCCCAGGAAGCGCTCCGCAAGCGCCATCCCGACGGCGTTCGCGAATCCCTGGCCCAGCGGGCCCGTCGTGACTTCGATGCCCGGCACCGCGCCGCGCTCCGGGTGCCCGGCCGTCGGACTCAGCCACTGGCGGAAGTTCTTGATGTCATCGAGCGAAATGCCGTAGCCCGTCAGATGGAGCAAGCTGTACAGCAGCATCGAGGCATGGCCGGCTGAAAGAACGAAGCGATCGCGGTCGGGCCAAGCCGGATCGGCGGGATTGTGCTTCAAGAAACGGTCCCAGAGGACGTACGTCATCAGCCCCGCGCCCATCGGCGCGCCCGGGTGGCCCGCGTTGGCTTTCTGCACGGCGTCAATCGACAGCGTCCTGATTGTGTTGACGCACAACTCATCGAGGGCCCGGTTGGTCATGCAGCGTTCTCCAAACTGCCAGGTTCCGCACGTGAGGTTTCGCTCGCACAGACGTGTGGACGCTTCCGTGCGAATGCACGCAGTATACCGGCCGGTGCTCGCCGACAGCCTCGGAGTTATGTCGGCC
The DNA here is from genome assembly GCA_031430415.1 of Dehalococcoidia bacterium. Lineage (GTDB taxonomy): Bacteria > Chloroflexota > Dehalococcoidia > DSTF01 > JACRBR01 > JANPBN01. Next base: position 3,397 of record JANPBN010000148.1, on the reverse strand, counting down.
GGACGCGTCGGGTCCGTTACATCGTGCCGGGCAACTCGGCGAACAGCGCCGGGGCGCCGCCGGTGTGCACCCAGACCACCGCCTCGTTCGCGGCATACGCTCCAGCCCGTACCCGCGCGAGCAGTCCGGCCAGCGCCTTCCCCGTGTACACCGGATCCGCCACGACGCCTTCCGCCGCAGCCAGGATCTCGATGGCTTCCTGCCCGGCTGCTGTCGGCACGCCATATCCGGCGCCGATCATCGACCCATCGATGAGTATGTCAGGTGCGGCAAACGGCTGAACATCGAGTCCAGCCGCCAGTTCGTTCGCGAGACGCAGCACATCCGGCGCCAGCTCTACCGCGCTCTTCGCGACCGCAAACCCATCGATCCGCGCGTCGGAGCCGGCCTGACGAAGCCCCGTCAACATGCCCGCGTGTGTGCCGCCCGTCGCCGTCGCCAGTACGATCGCCGCGATACGCTCGCCGTAGCCCTCGGCCTGCGCCAGGAGTTCCCGCACCGCCAGCACGTGCCCGTATGCTCCAGCCGCATCGCTCCCGCCGACCGGGATTGTGTACGGGCGCTGCCCAGTCGCTTGGAGCGAGGCAACAACCTCGTTCATAGCCGCGTTTCGCACGGCCCGCTCGTCTGAGTTCGTGTAGATGATGGCGGGCCCGAACAGGCGCGACAGGAGAAGATTCCCCGTCGCTACCGGCGGTTCACTGCCGGACAGCACCAAATGAGCCCGGAGTCCGAGCCGCGCGCACGCCGCCGCGGTCAGCCGGCAGTGATTCGACTGTACGCGACCGCCGGTGATGATGTCCGTCGCGCCGGCGGCCAGGGCCGCCCCGAGCGAGAACTCGAGGTTCCGGATCTTGTTGCCGCCGAACGCCAGCGACAACAGATCGTCCCGCTTGATGTAGATCCGCGGCAGACGCGCACCCTCGCGTGCCAGCGCCGCCTCGAGTCGCAGCGCGCGCTGTAGCGGCGACGGCAGTGCTGTCAGCCGCGCACGCGGATGCGCGATCTCGTCGGTCTGGTAGGCTTCCACGTGGCCATGCTACGCGAACGATTCGGGCGGAGGTAGACGGCGCAATGGTGAGGCGGATCGATGGTTCGACACTACGCGGTAGCGCCGGACAGAACGCCGACATGGAACGCACCATCGTCGTGTCGCACGACACGGTCGGCAGCCAAAATCTCTATACCAGCGTCGTCAGCACTGGTCCCGGAGGCCGTACCGAAATCCACCACCACGGCGTCTGCGAGACGAGCATCTATATCCTCAGCGGCCGCGCCCGCTTCTATTCAGGTGAGGGGCTGAGCGAAGTGGTCGAGGCCAGCAAGGGCGACTTCGTCTACGTCCCGGCATTCGAGGTTCACGTCGAGGAGAACGCGAGCGACACCGATGACCTCGTCGTGCTCCTCTCCCGGAACTGCGCGGGACCCGTCGTCCACTACGTCGAAGGCACCCTCCCTGAACGCCCCCTCGCCTGACCTTCGCTCGCTCCTCGCCGCCCACGGCTTCGCCGACGCGGTCGAGACACCGTTCGCCCACACCGGCTTCTCCGGCGCGCAACTGACCCGCCTCGTCGACGCTACTGGTCGTGCCTTCGTGCTCAAGCGCGTGTCGATCGACCGCGACTGGATCATGCGCGCCACGGACGACGTGACGTGCCGCGAAGCCGCGTTTGCCCGGGCGGATCCTCCACTTCCGCCCGGCATCTCCACTCCGGCGCTCGGCGCCGCACATGATGGCGCGGGCCATGCGATCCTCATGCGCGATATCTCGGACGTGCTGCTGCCACAGGGCCTCATCGACGATGACACGGTGCGCGTCATCCTGCGCCGGGTCGCGGAGTTGCATCGTGCAACGCCGGCGTCCAGCGTCCCGTGGTGCGATCTGCGCCTCCGGCTGACGCTACTGACCCACGAGCGCGCGCAAATCGCCGCGGCGTACGGCGCACCGGTCGCGCGCGATCTCGATCGCGGCTGGCGCCTCTTCGAGCGACACGCCACACCCCAGGCCCGCACGATCATCGGTGCACTGACGGCGGATGCGGGGCCGCTGCTGCGGGCGCTCGCGCGCACGCCTGCGGCGTTCCTACACGGCGACCTCAAGTTCGACAACCTCGGCGTCGATGCCGGAGGCAGTCTGCACCTCATCGACTGGGCGATGCCGTTGATCGCTCCGCCAGCGGCCGAGATGGGCTGGTTTCTCGCGATCAATGCGCGGAGAACAGCGCTCTCGCTCGATGAATTGCTCTCCGTCTACGCCGAATCCGCCGGCATGCAGACCGACGAGCGTGCCAAATTCGCCTCGTTGGCGGCGCTCTCCGGACTGTTACTCCGCGGCTGGCGCAAGGCGATCGATGCTGAGGACGGAGCCCCGGAAGAACTGCAGTGGTGGTGCGAGCATGTAGAAGCAGCGGAAGCGCTGCTGACCTAGATCCCCTGCTCGATGAAGAAGCTCTGCAGTACCCGCGAAACGATGCCGAGCACGATCAGCGCCACCATCGGCGAGAAGTCGATGCCGGCCAGCCGCGGAATGATCCGCCGAAACGGCTCGAGCACCGGTTCTGTGACGGAATTCAACGCCTGGATGAGCGGGCTTCGCGGGTCGAGTTGGAACCAGCTCAACAGCGCACGAATAAGGATCGCGACGGACAAGAACGTGAACAACAGGTACACCGTCTGGGAGAGTGTCGTCGCGTCAGGCAGCGGCGAACCGAATAGGAAACCCATGCCTACGCCCCCAACTCCCGCGACCGCTCGTACGCTGCCTCGATCGCGTCGATGATGGCGCCGCGCACGCCGGCACTCTCGAGCGCCATCAGCCCAGCGGCCGTCGTGCCTGCCGGCGATGTCACCTCGTTGCGCAGCTCTGCGGGATGCTTGCCCGTCGCCTCGGCGTACTTCGCCGCGCCGATGAATGTCTGCAGCGCCAACATTTCGGCGACTGAGCGCTTGAATCCCACATGCACACCCGCGTCGATGAACGCCTCGATAAGCAGGTAGACGAAGCCCGGGCCGCTGCCCGACAGCGCCGTCGCCATGTCGAGATATTTTTCGTCCTCGACGTACACCTCGCGTCCCATCGCCGACAGGATGGCAACGACCTGGGCCCGCGCGGCGTCATCGACCTCGGGGGTCGCCGTCCAGACGCTCATGCCCTCGCCAATGGCCGCGGGAGTGTTCGGCATGACCCGCACGATGGACGCATGGCTCAGCGCCCGCGCCATGCGTTCGACAGGCACACCGGCCATGATCGACACGATCGTCTGCTCGCGGCGAAAGTTTCCCTGGAGGTGGTGCGCCGCGCGGTCGAACTCCTGCGGCTTCACCGCGAAGAGCACCATCTCCGCGCCCTCGACGACGCCCGCGACATCGGACGTCGCCTGTACGCCGTACGTCGCAG
>JANPBN010000147.1:0-3619 GCA_031430415.1 Dehalococcoidia bacterium | reverse complement strand
TCGGCGAGATGCTCGCGGACGCGCTCGTCGAAGCCCTCGTAGTGACCGCAGAGGATGATGAGGCGCTCCTGCGCCGCGAGCTCTGCGACGATGCCGTGATCGAGGCGGCGCCCCTGCGGCGTCAGCAGCACGACGCGCGCGGGCCGCGGATCCATCGCGCGGACGGCGTCGACGCACTCGAAGAGAGGCTCGGGCTTCATCACCATGCCGGGCCCGCCGCCGTAGGCGTAGTCGTCGACCACGCGATGCTTGTCGCGGGTGTAGTCGCGCGGGTTGTGGAGCGCGATCTCGATCGCGCCGGACGCCTGCGCGCGGCCGACGATGCTGGCGCCGAACGGGCCAGCGTCGGCTAGGCCTCCGAGTGGCGGGCCGGCGTCGGCTAGGCCTCCGAGTGGCGGGCCACCAAACATCTCCGGGAAGAGCGTGAGGATGTCGACGCGAAGGCTCATGGCAGTTGGCCGTGCTTCGCGCGCTCGACGTCCTGGAGGCCGCCGATGGTCTCGGAGCTGCGGCCGTAGATGTCGGGGACGTCCCAGCCGTTGAGGCCGGCGTAGGCGTCGATCTGGCTGCGATGGTGGATGTCGTGCTCGAGCATCATCATCAGCACGCGCCATCCCGAGAGGGCGCCGTCGCTGTCGATCATCGCGACCTTGCGCTGGAGCCACTCGTCGGGCGTGCCGGTGAGGGCCTCGACGAGGCGGACGCCGCTTGCCTCGAGCTCCGGAATCCAGCGGTCGCGCGATGACGTGTCCGGCGGGGGCGGGCTGATCCATCCGTCGCCACGGTAGGCGCTGGCGAAATAGAGACGCGCGCCCGCCATGTGGCCGATGAGGACGTTGATGCTCCACCCGTGCTCACCCTCGCCCGCCGGCGGCGCCCAGCCGTCGGCCTCGGGCGGCAGCGCGGCGATGTCGCGGAGGGCGCGGCGATGGACGGCGTCGAAGTAGCGGAGGAATGCAGCGATGGACGTGATCATAACGTAGCTCCCTCCTTCTGCGCGTTGCGTGCGACCCAGTCGCGGAGGGCGGCTTCGGTCGTCTCGAAGGCCAGCTCCTCCCACGGGATCTCGTCGATGCCGAACCAGCGCACCTGCAGCGACTCATCGTCGCCCACGATAGCGGCGTCGGACTCCGACTCACACTCGTACACGACGAGGACGATGCCGACGTGCGGACGGCCGTAGACGCCGAGCAACGCCTGCGGGCGCAGATCGAGGCCGACCTCCTCCTTCGTCTCACGCGCTGCGCCGTCCTCGGGCGTCTCGCCGATCTCGAGGAAGCCGCCGGGGAACGTCCAGAAGCCGGCGCGCGGTTCGTTCGCCCGCTGCTGCAGCAGCAGTCGGCCGCGATGCGACACAACGATCGAGGCGACGACGCGCGGGTTCATGTAGTGGATGAAGCCGCAGGCCTCGCACTGCAGACGCGACCGCTTCTCCGAGGCGACGAATCGCTCGACGAGGAAGCGGCCACAACGCTGGCAGTAGACCGGCGTCGTCAGCGTTTCAGGCACGATTGACATCGAATCGCGGCATGTTGGTGCACTCTCAGCTATTGAAGCGACACAGGCGCTTGACTCAAAGCATGCACCAGAACTACACTCGCCGCCATGCTGCGTCACCCTACGCCGGCATACGCGTCACACTCTGTCTCAAGGAGGAAACAACGGTGGCATTCGAAGATAAGTCGCTGATCTGTCGCGACTGCTCCGGGACGTTCGTCTTTACGGCGGGCGAACAGGGGTTCTACCTGGAGAAAGGACTCCTCAATGAACCTCAACGCTGTCCCGGCTGTCGAGCCAGCAGGCGGCGTGACCGCTCGTCCAGCGGCACGCGCGAAATGACGACGGTCCCGTGCGCACAGTGCGGAGGCGATGCAACGGTGCCGTTCGTGCCGCGCCTCGACCGTCCGGTGTATTGTAGTGGCTGCTTCGAGCAGGAGCGGGCAACGGTCGCCAGCTAACTGAGCGCACTCCAGGCCTAGTCGTTGCCCGCCGCTCCACACCCGGCGGGCGCGGCATTTTTCGGAACGGGCGAGTTCACCCGCTGGGCGCGGCGTCTGGCTTGTGGCCCTCGATCCAGGCGGAGCCGTCCTCCCAGACTTCCTTCTTCCAGACGGGGACGATCTGCTTGATCCGGTCGACGGCGAAGTGGCAGGCGTCGAATGCCTCGGCGCGGTGGCCGCTGGAGACAGCGACGAGCAGGCTGGTCTCGCCGATCTCGAGGCGACCGGTGCGATGGAGGACGCCGATGTCGGTGATCGCGTACTTCGCGCGGACTTCGTCGGCCACTTCGCGCATCTTCTTGATGGCCATGGCGGGGTAGGCGTCGTACTCGAGGTACTGGACGACGCGGCCGAGGTTCTCGTTGCGGACGACGCCGTAGAAGAGCGCGATGGCCCCGCTTTCGTCGCGGCGGACGGCAGCGACCAGTGGCGCCGGGTCGAGGGGCGATTCCGTGATCTCGAACATCAACTGCCTCCACTGACGGGCGGGATGAGGGCGACGTCGTCGCCATCCCGCAAGAGGTGAGACGCATCGACGTACTCCTCGTCGACGGCGCAGACGACGCTGGGGAGCAGCGCCAGGACGAGCGGGTACAGTTCGCCGAGCTTCGTGCGCAAATCGCCGGCCGTGGCGCCGGCCGGAAGGTCGATGACGATATCGCGGGCGCCGATCATCTCGCGCAGTCCGGCGAAGAGGCGTACGTTGACCGACGGCACGGCGTCCCTCCCGCATGTGTGTGGTCGCGGTTGACATTGTATCTGCCGCCGGCCCGACCGGCGTGGGCCTTCGGTATACTCGCGTCTCATGCCAACGCTGCTTGATCGCGCGGGCCGCTTCGCGCTCGACCTGTTGTATCCGCCCCGGTGTTCGCTCTGTGGCACGCACGGAGCGCTGCTGTGCGACATGTGCGCGTCGCTGTTGCCGTTGGCGGAGGGTGTGCGCTGCGAGCAGTGCTGGGTGCCGGTCGAGGCAGCGGGCGTGTGCGGGCACTGCTTCAAGACGCCGCCGTCGTTCGTCTCGATCCGCTCGGCGTACGTAATGGAGCGCGACGCCCGAACGCTGGCGCATCAACTGAAGTACGAAGACCTGACATCGCTGGCGGCGCCAATGGGTCGCCTGATGGCGGGCGTGGCGGATATGCGGGGCATCGATGTCGTGATGCCGGTCCCGCTGCACCGGGGACGAGAGCGATCGCGTGGCTACAACCAGTCGCGGGAGTTGGCGCGGCACGTCGCCCTCGCGCACGCGCTGACGCTCGATACGCGCGCGCTGAGGCGTGTGCGGGATACGGCGCCGCTCGCGAAGACGATGCATCGTGAGGAGCGGCGGGCGATCGTGGCGGGCGCGTTTCGGGCTGCGCCGGAGCGGTGCGAGGATCGCCGCATCCTGCTCATCGATGATGTCGTGACGACCGGGGCCACGCTGGATGCATGCGCCGCGGCGCTGCTCGACGCGGGCGCGGCTTCGGTGCGGTGCCTGACGTGGGCGCGCGCTGACTGACGGCGGGCTAGACTCTAAACCGGGTAGACCCGCGTTCGATGGAAGGGACTTGTGCAGCATGCTCGGTGAACAAGAGATACGGCGGATCGTCGACGGGGTGATGGCGGCGAGTCGCGCC
>JANPBN010000146.1:0-14834 GCA_031430415.1 Dehalococcoidia bacterium | reverse complement strand
CCGCCGTCGCTGCGCATCTCGAAGACGACGCGCGCGAGATACTCCAGATTCACTTGATGGACGATGCCGGTATCCGGCGGCACGACGCGGAAGTCGTCGAAGGCCTGCTGCCCCCAGCGCAGGAAGACGTAGCGCTCGCGGTTTCGTTCGAGCTCGAGCTCTGCGTTGCGGATAAACGCCGTGTTCGTGCCGTATTCGTCGACCTGCACAGAGTGAACGATGACCAGCTCCGTGGGTTGCAGCGGATTGATCCGCCGCGGGTCGCCGCCAAGCGCCTTGATCGCATCCCGCATCGCCGCGAGATCGACGACGCACGGCACGCCGGTGAAGTCCTGCATCAGCACGCGTGCCGGACTGAACCACACCTCGGCGTCGCCGGGCGCGGCGGCGTTCCAGTTTGCCAGCCGCTGCACGTCGTCCTTCGTGACGGTGCGCCCGTCCTCGTGCCGCAACAGGTTCTCGAGGAGGATCTTGATGCTGAACGGCAGCCGCGACACGTCGCCCATGGCATCGAGCCGGTAGATACTGAAGCTGCGATCCCCAACGTTCAGCGTCGCGCGCGCATTGAAGCTATCAAGAGGCGATGCCATGCGGAGGCTCCTTCAAGTTGAGGGGACTGCTACCGCGGCATTGTATCTCGTGGGCCGTCGACGGGACGTGTTGTGGAGCGCCTCGCCCGCCGAAGGTCCGCACGAACGCGGAGCGCCGCGCGAAGGATCACTCAGAGGGACTCGCTGCCGGTGCATCAGTTGGCGAAGGGGGGGCAGCGCCCCAGACCCCGGGGCAATCGCTGGCGTCGTCGAATTGCCCTGCCGGCTGGGCTTCTTGGCAGCCGAGACAAGCGCGGCCCACGGCAATGCCAATCCACTGATGCTGGCGTTCCAGTTCATTGGGCGCGTTCGCCGCGGGCTGTGCCGATTGAACTTGCACCTGATCCACGGGGCCTCGGGGGCTCGCAAATCTGCGGCTGCCATGTGACAGGAGTCAGGTTTGTGGGGAGACAACGACACGGTAGCACGTTTGTCCCCATCCAGACCGAGTATTGGTCATTGATTTGACACAACCTTTGCAGCCTGCCGGGCCGTCCCCCCGCGCTCACAGCTACGAAGACGCCCTTCAACGCAATGTTTTGAAGCTAGAATCCCGCTACTCGTGCCGTAGCGCTTCGATCGGGTCGAGGCGGCTCGCGCTCCAAGCCGGGTACACCCCCGCGATGATGCCGGTCACCGCCGAGACGATCAGCCCGACGACGACCCAGAATGCCGTGATGGTGTACTTGGTGTCGCTACCGCCGATATCAAGGCGCGCTGCGATCTCCGTTGCGGCATATCCACCGGCAACGCCGAGAAACCCACCCATCAGCGTCACGAGGAACGCCTCGACGAGGAACTGCAGCAGGATGTCCGTGCGCTTGGCGCCGATCGCCTTTCGGATGCCGATCTCCCGCGTCCGCTCCGTCACCGACACGAGCATGATGTTCATGATGCCGATGCCGCCGACGACGAGCGAGATCAACGCGATCGACAACACCAGCACCTGCAGCGAGCGCTCGACTTCGGTGGCCGTGGCCAGGATTTCGTTTTGCGTCTGGATTGTGAAGTCGTCTTCCGTGACGTTGTGCTCAACGCGCAAGATATCGCCGATCGCCACCTTGGCTTCGTCGGCCTTGCCGCGGTCGCTGAGCTTCACGTTGACCTGGCTGACGTTCGTAAAGCCGCGCGGGTTGCGGATGAATGCCACGCGCGCCTGGAACGCCGGCAGCGGCACAAAGACGAATCCGTCCTCGCCGCCGGTGGCCGAACCACCCTTCTTCTCCATGATGCCGATCACGGTGAAGTTGAAGCCCACTCCGAATCGCCCGACGCCGGCAAACAGGCGTACGCTCTCGCCGATCGGATCCGTCTCACCGAAGATCTCCTCGGCTATGTCGGCACCGAGGACGACGACGAGCGCCTTCTTCGTGACATCATCCTCGGAGAGAAAACGCCCCTTCGAGACGTAGAAGTCTCGCACCGACTGGTACGACGCCTCCGTCCCAATGAGCGTCGTGCTCACGTTCTGGCCGCGATAGATCGCCTGCACCTGGATGAACGATCCCGGCCCACCGGCGGCGCCCTGCGAGGCGACGCTGTCGATGTACGGCAGGTTCTTCGCGATGATGGCCTGCGCATCCTCATAGAACAGGCTCGGTCCGGTGCCGGGTAGTCCCGGCGTCTGCGGCTCGTCCGGCGCGCCGGGCCGGATGAACATCAGGTTGCTGCCGAGACCGCGAATCCGCTCGCCCACACCCTGCTGCGCGCCCTCGCTCGCCGCCGTCAGCACGATCACCGCGCCGACGCCGATGATGATGCCGAGCATCGTCAGGAACGTGCGCAGGATGTTTGTGCGAAGCGCCGTTGTCGCCGAAAGCAGAATGTCGAGAATCGTCATGCCGGCTGCACCCCGCCGCCAAGCGTCGGCGGCGGCACCGGACGCATCTGTGGCGACACAGCCTGCGCCAGGCCGTGGTCGGAGGGGCGGCTCGGCGTGTTCGGGACATCGCTCACGATCTTGCCATCGCGAAACGAGACGATGCGGCGCGTGTGCGCGGCCACTTCCGGCTCATGCGTGACGAACGCGATCGTGATGCCGCGCTCTTCGTTGAGCTTCCGGAAGATCTCGATGACGTCCTGGCTGGTCTTCGTATCGAGCGCACCGGTCGGTTCGTCGGCGAGAATGATCGTCGGCTTGCCGACGAGAGCGCGAGCGATCGCCACGCGCTGCTGCTGCCCGCCCGAGAGTTGCGTCGGCTTGTGGTGCGCGCGGTTCTCGAGTCCCACCATCTTGAGGGCGGCCATCGCCGTCCGTTTGCGGTTGACTGCGCCACGGTACGTCAGCGGCAGCGCCACCTGGTCGACCGCGTTCATGCGCGCGAGCAGGTTGAACGACTGGAAGACGAACCCCAGCCTCCGGTTTCGGATCGTCGCCAACTGGCTGTCGTTGAGGCGGCTGACGTTCGTGCCATCTAGTTGGTACACGCCTTCGGTTGGGCGGTCGAGGCAGCCGATGATGTTCATCAGCGTCGACTTCCCCGAGCCAGACGGACCCATGATCGCAAGGAACTCGCCGTCATTTATGTCGAGGTCGATGCCATTCAGCGCCGGCACGAGCTGTGTGCCGACCCTATAGATCTTCTTGATGTTGCGCAGACGGATCATTAGCGCACGCCGCCGGGGAGCGGTTCGGCCGCGTCGTCATCGGTCCCTGCCGTCGTCAGCGACGGCACGACGACGATGTCGCCTTCGGCCAGGCCGCTCAGGATCTCGACATTCGACGGATCCGTGATCCCCGTCGTCACAACCTGCTCCTCGACCGTACCGTTCCGACGGATATCGACCACCTGCTCGGTCCCGCGCGTCCGCACCGCTCGCGGTGGCACCACGAGAATGTCGGGCTTCGAGTCGGTCGTCAGCTGACCGCGGCCGTTCATGCCGGGCGCCGGGTTCGGACTGCCCGGGAGGACGACCAGCGATGCCTTCACCGGATAGGTTACGACGCCCTGGTTCTCGATCGGGCTCAGGCCGATCTCCGTGATCGTAAACGGGTACGGCTTGCCGGGAATGCCATCGAACAGCACCACGCCGCCTTGCCCGTTCTTGACGTTGGGGTAGTCGGTCTCGCCGACCTCCATGTTCAATTCGACGCGATCCGGCGTCAGCAGCACGATCGCCGGTTCCGCAGCGGCGAGACTCGCGAACTCGCCTGCTTCGATGTTGACTGCCCCGACCGTCCCGGCGAAGGGTGCGATGATCTGCGTGTTCTTGATGCGGATGCGCGCGCCGTCAGCGGCGAGCTGAGCCGTCCGCACCCCCTGCTGCGCCTGCGCAATGGCGTTCGCTTCCGGGCCGCGGACCGCCTCCGCACGGCGGGCGTTCGCGGTATCGAGCGCGGCGCGCGCGCTGAGGACGGCCACCTCGGCGTTCGACCGCTGCTCTGCCGTCGCGCCGTCCCGGATGTCCGCAAGGCGCGCCGCCGCTGTCGCAACGCCGGCCTGGGCCGACGCGACGCTCGTCTCGGCCGCGTTGATGTCCTCCGAACTGGCGCCCTCTTCGACGGCTGACAGGCGCGCCTCGGCGGACTCCAACGAGTTCTCGGCTGCAGTCACGGCGGCCTCGGCCGAGTTCTCAGTGTTGAGCGCGCTGAGGTAACCGCTGTTCAAGCTGATCGTGGCCGAGGCGAGGCCGGCATTCGCGCCATCCAGCGCATTCTCGAGAATCGACGCGTCGCCATTCGAGATGGGTGCGGATGCCGTCGTACAGAACGCCGGTGTCAGATCGACGCCGCAGTAGGTGTTCTCTGAGTTCTTGAGCGAGGCCTCCGCCGAATCGACGCCATTGCCGGCGTTCTGAACCGTGTTCTCGGCCGCCGTCAGCGCGGACTCCGCGCCGGTCACCGCTGCCTGCGCGGTCGCCAGGTCGGCGTCGCTGGGCGCATCCTGGAGCTTCTGCAGCGCGTTCTCAGCGGACGCCAGCAGCGACTCCGCCGCGCTGACGGCCTGCTCGCCCGCTGCTACATCCGCCGCGGTGGCGCCGTCCGTGAGTGTGATGAGATCGTTCTCGGCCTTTGTCAGCGCCGCCTGCGCGCCGGCGACAGCCTGATCGGCCGTCGCGAACTCGGCGGTGGATGATCCCTCGGTGAGGTCTTCGAGCCTCAATTGCGCCGAGCGCTGCTGCGCCTCCGCCGAAGCGACCGCGTTCGCCAGGTCCTCGGACTCCAGCGATGCGAGCACCTGGCCTTGCGCGACAACATCGCCCACCTTGACGGCAACCGCCGCGACCTTTCCTGAACCCTGGAACGTCAGGTCGCTGCTCAGTTGCGTTTGGGCTTTGCCTGAGATGAGCAGCGTCGAGTTCAGCGTCGTCTTCACGACGGGAATATCCTCCGTCGGACGGGCGGCAACCTCCTCGTCCTGGAGGAAGAAGTACCAGACAGCAGCCGCGGCAAACGCCACGACGAGGAAGAGGACAGCAGCCGTAATGACGCGTCCGCGCCAGCGACTTTCCTCAATAGACAGGTCGTCGTCGAGATCGATGGTAGTGGCCACGCGCGCGCTCCGTGTTTGTCTTATGTCCGATGATTCGGCCGGGAACGCCTGTCGGCCTATCCGCGCGCCATTCGCGTAGAGGCTAGGGCAAGCCTGCTCCTTACGTCAACGGGAAGGTTGTTTCGGATCTGTGACTGTCAATCTCCGCCGCCCCGCGGGGGAGGCACTCGGGCCGGTACATCCCATCGGTGCCCGGTGCCAGCAGTCCCTTAAGGGAGAACCCCTCCGCGCCGACACTTATGCCGGAGAGTCCACGCCTGCAGGACTCTGCGCCGCGATGGGGGTTCTATGCGTATCCGCCGTCCGCTCCTGACCGCCACAGCGGTCCTCGCCGCCCTCACACTCCTATCGCCCACGCTCCGGTCAGGCGGCACCGCCCCCGCCCACGCCCAGTCAGGCGACGCTGACCGCACCGGCGCCGTCGTCGTCAGGTTCGAGGCCGATGCCACGCTCGCAAGGGTCGGCGCTGCGCTCGATGAGGCCGAGGCGACGCCCACATCGAGCAACGCCCGCGCGAAACTTGTCCGCCTGGATCTCGACTCTGGGCAGTCGGTCGATGAGGCGATCGCCTCGCTCAGCTCAGACGACAGCGTCGTCTACGCCGAACCGGAGCATGCGGTGTCGATCGCAGACACCCCCAATGACACGTTTTACCCGTCGCAGTGGCACTATCCGCAGATGAACCTTCCGGCGACCTGGGACATCACCACGGGCGATGCCAGCGTCATCGTCGCAGTGATCGATACGGGCGTCATGCTCACGCACCCGGATCTCGACTCGAAGATCACGTCGGGGCCCAACGCCGGTTATGACGTCTTCAACGACGACGCAGACCCGACCGACGATAACGGCCACGGCACGTTCGTTGCCGGCATCGTCGGCGCCGAGTCCGACAATGCGTCGTGGGTTAGTGGCGTTTGCTGGTCCTGCAAGATCATGCCGGTCAAGGTGATGAACGCCAGCGGCCAAGGCTCGACGATCAGCATCGCATACGGCATCTACTGGGCCGTCGACCATGGCGCCGACGTGCTCAACCTCAGCGTGGGCGGCCCGACCGGCGACACGACACTGTCGGACGCCGTCGACTACGCCTGGGCGGCTGGCGTGCCGGTCATCGCCGCCAGCGGCAACAACAACGGCGCAGTCCTCTACCCTGCGGCGTACGCCGATGCGCTCGCGGTTGCCTCGAACGACTCCGCCGCTCTCCGGTCGTCCTTCTCGAACTTCGGGCCCCAGCTCGATGTGATGGCGCCCGGTGGCGACGTCGTCGGCACCACCCTCGGCGGCGGGTACGGCGCGGGATCCGGCACGTCGTTCGCGTCGCCGCACGTCGCAGGCCTGGTCGGGCTGATGATCGCTCACGGCATCACCGACAAGAACACGATCATCAGCCGCCTCAAGTCGACGGCCACGGACATGGACGTTGCCGGATTCGACAACAACACTGGCTGGGGCCGCGTCAACGCGCAGGCGGCGGTCGACCTGGCGCCAACCGTATCGATCACGGCGCCGGCTGCGAGCGCCGTCGTCGGTGGCGCCGCCGTGAGCATCACCGCCACCGCGGCCGACGACGTAGCCGTCTCGAAGGTGCGCTTCGAGATCGATGGCGGGCTGCTCAGCGAGGACACGACGGCGCCGTACGCAGCCTCATGGAACTCGACGCTCGTATCAGACGGCGCCCACACCATCGCCGCGAAGGCGTACGATGCGCTGAACCACATCACGACGGCGTCCCTTAGCGTCACCGTGACCAACAACGACCTGACCGCGCCGGCAGCGAGCATCACCGCACCTGCCGCGGCTGCAACGATCGCCGGTAGCGCCGTGCCGTTCACCGCGAACGCGACGGACAACGTCGCCGTCATCAAGGTGCGGTTCTGGGCCGGCGCCACGTACCTGGGCTACGACGGCGCCGCGCCCTACACGCGCACGCTCGACACGACGCTGCTGCCGAACGGGAGCACCACGCTCAAGATCGAGGCGCTCGACGCTGCGAACAACTCCACCATCATCACGCGCCAGGTCACGATCGTGAACCCCGACAGCACTCCGCCAACCGTGACCGTCGACGCGCCAGCCGAGGCCGCGACCGTCTCCGGTGCTTCCGTCACGATCACAGCGACGCCGACGGACACCCAGGGCATCGCCAAGGTGCAGTTCTGGGCGGGCGCGACCTACCTTGGCTTCGACAACACCGCGCCGTACAGCAAGACCTTCAATTCGACCGCGTTCGCCAACGGCCCACTCGTCGTGAAGGCCAAAGCGATCGATTGGGGCAACAATAGCGCCGACGACACGGCCACGGTCACCGTGAACAACGCCGACGCGATACCGCCGGGCGTCGCGCTGACCAGCCCCGTCGAGGCGGAGTCCGTGTCGGGCACGATCACGATCACCGCGACGGCCTCCGACAACTTCGGCATCAGCAAGGTCCGGTTCTGGGTCGACGGCATCTATCTCGGGTTCGATGCCACAGCGGCGTACACGCGATCGTGGAACAGCGCTTCCGTCGCCAATGGCGCCCACCAGATCAAAGTGCAGTCCGTCGACAACGTCGGGAACGTGAGCCCGCTTGTCACGGTGAACATCACCGTCAACAACTAGGGGAAGACCCTACCTCCGCAGCGATTTCGGGAGATTCCCGATGGGAGCGGCCTCCGCCAGCACGCAAGATGCTGTCGGAGGTCACTTCATGTCCAGCGATGCACATCTCAAGCGAAAACGCGCCGTCCTCAACAACAGCGAAACCATGCTCCAATGGGACGGCGCTCCCAGCGAGGTTCAGGCGTACGGCCCGGCATTCGCCGCCCGTACCTACCTCGTCGAGGAAGCGTTCAAGCGGCTGCGTCCAGGCCTCATGCTCGACATCGGCTGCGGTCGCGGCAACGTCACGGCCATCGCCGCGCGCTACGCGGCCACGGTCTACGCCACCGACCTCGCCGCCGATGCGATCGCGGAGACGCGAGAGCGCCTGGCGTTCCATGCCGATGCCCACACTGGCGTAGCCAATGCACTCACGCGCGAGTGGGGCGACCTGCCGACGCCCGCGCGTCCCTTCGACGCGATCCTGCTCTCCGAGGTGCTCGAGCACCTCGATGACGACATGGCGATGATGCGCGCCGCCCGACTGCTGCTCGCGCCCGGCGGATCGCTCGTCGTGACCGTGCCCGGCAACCCCGCGCTCTGGACCGAGTGGGATGACCTGGCGGGTCACGTCCGTCGGTACACGCGCAACGAACTCATCGGCAAGCTACAGGACGCCGGCTTCACCGTCCGCTCCTGCACGAACTGGGGCTTCCCCGTGACCGGGTTCCTCGCCATTCGCGGCGCTCGCATGCGCGGCGGCCGCGTCGCCCGCAGCAGGGGCTCCGAAGTGCCTTCGATGCTGGCCCGAATCATGCCGCTGGCCCGCATCCCGTTCCGGATCCTGGCGCGCATCGAGCCGCTGTTCTCGCGCTTCGACCGCGGCGCGGGTTACGTCGTCGTCGCGGAACGCACGAACTGATCCGCGAACGCAGTCACACAACAAATGGCCGGAGCGAGTCGCTCCGGCCATTTCCGTGCTCTGCATCACGCCGCTGCTAAGCCGCTCGACGCGCGCGTCGTCCGGCACGCGCACCCGCGCGGCCATCGATCACCGCCCTGATCGTCTCGGCGTATCGGGCCGCCGTCCGCGGCCAGCCGAAGTTCTCGTTCGTGTACGCCGACCACGAGACGCCAAGCGCCCGCCGCTCGCCCGCAGGCCGGTCGATGACGGAGCGAATCGCGGAGGCGAAGGCATCGGCATCGCGCGGCGCCGCCAGCAGCCCGTTGCGGCCGTGATGTACGGCCTCTGTGATGCCCTCGAGATTGGCCGCGACGACCGGCAGGCCCGACGCCGACGCCTCGAGCGCGACGAGGCCAAAGCCCTCCATGTCGCCGGCCACGGGGATGTTCGGCATAACGAACGCATCGGCGAGACCGTACGCGGCCGCCAGCGCGTCATCGCTGACGCGGCCAAGCAGATATGTCCGATCGGCCACCCCGGCATCATGCGCGGCAACCTCGATCGCCTGGCGCTCCGGCCCTGCCCCGACGACGACGTACGCGACATCGTCCGGGAGCGTGGGCATCACGTGCGCGGTGAACCACGCCACGCCTTTGCGCTCCACGAGTCGCCCGACCGAGATGAGGACGCGCCTGCCCGCAAGCATCGGCGCCAGCGCCGCGATCTCGTCGGGCGCCTCGTTCGTTTGCGTCAGCGGATTGACGCCAAGCGGAATCACGGTTGATGCCGGCACGCCGCCGGTTCGTTGTTGCATCGCCGAGTCGGTGGCGGCGCTGATCGGCATCACTGCATCCAGCCGCCGCAGCGCACGAGGCACCACGGCCTGGTACACCGGATTCGCATAGGTCACATCCAGCCCGCAGACCGAAGCCGTCACCGGCACGCCTGTCGCCAGCTTCACGGCCGCCCCAACGGGTGCCAGCAGTGCATCGGCAAGGTGGACCGCATCGATGTGGCCGGCGCGAGCCAGGCGGATCGCCTTCGCCGCGGCGTAAGGCAGGAAGAGCGGCAACGCCTTCTTCCCGCGGCGGTTGATGATCGGTGTGATCTCGGCATGCTGGCCAAGATGCTCGCAGAGCTGTAGAGCGAAGTTCTCCATGCCGCCGACCGTCGGCGGATAGGCGCGTGCGATGAAGGCGATGCGTGGCTTCATCATGCAGCCCTCGATCGGCGGACCTTCACCGCCGGAAGCGGCGCAGGACGGCGCATCCGGCGGACGGCGTGTATGAGCAGGATCAACGCAAATGGCGTGAAGTCCGCGACGACGCCCGCAAGGCGCGCGAGCACAGCTGCGCTCAGCGCCACCGGAGGCGACACGACGGCGCCCATCACCGCGACGACCACGCCCTCGCGAACGCCGATGCCACTCGGCACCGCGATGGCGAGCATGCCCGCGACGCCGCCGATGTTGTACGCGGCGATTGCGAGCGGCAGCGGCGCGTCGCTCCCGACGGCGCGGAGGGCCGACCAGAACGCCAGTCCGGCGAAGACCGAGCCAACCATGTATGCCGCACCGATGCGGAGAAGTGCCGCCGGGCCGAGCACGTGCTGCTCCAGCGTCGCCAGCCGCTTCACGCGGCGCGCGCCGACCCGAATCGCCCCCCTCGCCACCGCGGGATGCAGCGCCAGCGCCGCGATGGGCGCCGCAACCAAAGCCGCGACGAGCCAGGCGCTCCCGCCAAGCGCGTCGCGATAGCCAATCGCAAGCAGACCAATCGACAGCGCACCGGCGCCAACAATCGCGAAGATGTTCTCGTAGACCAGCGACGCGGCAACCGCCGGCCGCGTCAATCCTGCCCCCGGCCCGGCAACCAGGCGGCCACCGTAATGGGGCAGGCTCGCCGGGACGTATCGCCCCGGCCATGTGAGGAGAAAGAGACGCACCGTCGCCACGAACGGCACGCGGCGGCGCTCGATGGCGCACATCACCATCCACCAGCATATTGCGTACACGAGGACGAAGACGAGCGTCGAAGCGACGGAAAGGGCTGCGTACGGCCAGTGAATCGCATCGAATGAAATCGAATACGCGCCCGCGGACCACACCCTGGAAACGCCGAACGCAACTACCATCGCCACGGCGGCGATGATGACGCTCCGGGCGAGGCGCTGTCGCATCAAGGCGTGTCCTCCACGTGATACAGGCGAAGGCCGCGTTCGACATCGCGATACTGACCGGCGCTGTCGGTCGCGTGGACCAGGCGGAAGTAACGCTGGTCGCCCTTCGCCAGTGTCAGATAGCTGCGCATACCGGCGGTCGGCATCCGGTCGATGTAGGTGCCAGGCGGGTCGGCGATGAGCACGTAGTCGACGCCGTACTTTCGCAGGATGAGGTTGGCGCGACGCGCATCGTTCTCTTTGATCGCGTCGACCACCCATGCGTTGCCGTAGAACGTCACCCAGGTGACGTTGCGCTCCCACGTGAGTTCCGCTGTGTAAGTGCGCGGCGTCAGTATGAGCGCGTCGGGCGGAGTGTTCGCATTCACCCAGGCGCCCATTTCGGCGTATTCGGCGCCCCGAAAGGCGCGCAGGTCGCGGTCGCGGGACTGAAAGTAGCTGTCGCGAAGAAATCCCGCCGGTAGCATCGCGTACAGCGCGACGGCCAACATCGCCGCCGATCCGACAATCGTCCCATGTCGTACCGCGCCACGATCGCGGCTCCACCGCAGCAGCTGCAGGCACACCGCATAGCCACCGACCGGGACGATGGAGTACACGAGCATCTGGCTGACGATGATGTATCGCGCGTTGCCGTGAAGCGTCACGAACATGACCATCTCAGTCAGGACCTGCAGCAGCGCCCACCGCGCGAAGAAACGCGATGCTCCGCCGCGATGGTGCATGTGGATGCTGCCGGCGACAAACAGCACCAGCGGCACCGCGGCCAGCCACATCGGGATCCAGCGGTCCGAGTACAGCAGTACCTGCTGATAGCGCCCGAGCCACTCCACGGGCGACATGTCCGGCTTGGTGATCGACGAAATGTATGCGTTCGCAGCGGGATCGATCCCGAGCGTCGTACGCATACCGGGTAGTGAGAGATCGGCGTAGCCCAGCGTGCCGGTCGCCTGGAGCAGGTACAACATCGAGGGTGCCGCGGCGAGCGCAGCAGCCGCGACGATCGCGACAAGCCACGGCGCTTCCCTCCTGAACACGGGCATTCTCCATGCCCGCCGCTCGCCGAGGTGCCACAGGATCAGCAATCCGATCACAAACACCGGAAGCATCGCGTTCTGGCGCGTCGCCATGGCCAGTCCAAGGAGCAGCCCCGCGGCGATCCCGTAGCCCGTCTCGCGAAACGCGATCGCCAGGTAGACGCACCAGGCGCCGGCGAACAGGAAGCCGAGCATCATCGGTTCCATGTAAACACCGGCAAACGGAACCTGCACAAACGGCGAGATAAATGTTGCCGGCGCAGCGAGCAACGCCACGAACGCGGGCGCTCCCCTCGCGACGAACCGCGCAACGAAGAACGCTACGACCGCTGCGGCCATGGCATTGATCGCCAGCACCGCCGTCAGCCCACCGATCGCGTAGCCAATCGCGGCGGTCACGTGGTACAGCGGTGGATAGGAATACGGAAACATCGCCTCGATCTCGCCGCCGAGCCCGACACGTGCCGGGTGGAACGGCAGTGCCGTCGGCAATGAGTGTGTGGCGGCGATGTCCTTGATCAGGCGCAGGTGCAACGCCGGATCGCCATCGGGCGTCGGCGTCCACGATGTGCGGACCAGCATCAGGACAGCCACGAGCGCGGCACCGGCGATTGGCGCCGCGAAGCGCCAGTTCCCCTTGGCCCGCAGCGAGGCAAACGCCAGCGCAGGCGACGGCACGAGCCGCGCGCGGCCCCGGCGCCCGATCCTGCGAGTTCCGGTATTCAGCAACGTGGGCGCCCTTTCAGAGGGTTACGCGGCCTGCTCTTCGATGTCGTCAACCGCCACAGGCATGCCCACACGCAGCGGGCGGACAACCGTGCCCTCGTCGCCTCTGAGGCTCGCGTTGACCCGGTCGGCTGCGCGCAGGACTGTCAGTTCGACCCCCGCGGCGCTGGCAAGATCGAGCAACGACTTGCTGTCCTTAGGCAGGCACTTCCCGCCATACCCGCGGTAACCGCCGTCCAGCACGTCGGTGTGCGATGGGCCGATGCGCACGTCCGCAGCGACCACGTCGCGCACCATGGTGTAGTCAATCGCCAGGCGCTGGCAGAGGTCGAAGATGTCATTGCTGTACGACACCTTCACCGCCAGGAATGAGTTGGCCACGTACTTTGCCATCTCCGCTTCGCTCGCTGCGCAGATGCGCTCGAACGGCGCACGCGGCAACATCGCCATCACGGCCTTCGCTTCGCCGCCCGTCCGCGCCGTAACGCCGACGATCTGCCGATCAGGATGGAGGAAGTCTTCCAGCGCCGTCGCCTCGCGCAGGAACTCGGGGTTGAACATGAATCGGTGCTGCGGAAAACGCTCCTGCATCAGCTCCGTCGTGCCCGGAAGCACGGTCGACTTGATGACGACGAGCTTCTCGCCCGGAATGGCGTTCAACGCCGAGAGTAAGTAGCTATCGTCGAAGCCACGCCCCCCGGTGTACGGCGTCGGCACGCATACGAACACCGCATCGGCCTTGGCCAGGTCGTCCGTTGCGCCCATGCCCTTCGGCGGGTCGTAGGCGCGTACATCGCGCCCGTGCTCAAGCAGATGCACCAGCAGCGATCCTCCGACGATGCCCGTGCCCATCACGGCGATGGTGTCGATCCTCTTAGGCTGCATGCCGC
This sequence comes from Dehalococcoidia bacterium, assembly GCA_031430415.1. Classification (GTDB taxonomy): domain Bacteria; phylum Chloroflexota; class Dehalococcoidia; order DSTF01; family JACRBR01; genus JANPBN01. The sequence continues at coordinate 1,433 of JANPBN010000146.1, read as the reverse complement.
TCCCTTTCCAGGAATTCGTCTTCAACGTCCACAACGGCTTCGCCTGTCCGCACGGTGCGGCGTACGGCACGACGCCGCGTCGCCACCTCGGCCCGCTCCGACTTCATGCGGAAGAGCACCTCTTCGAGCATCCGCCGGTTCCAGCCGATGGCGAGCGCCAACATGCCCGTGATGAACATCTGCCCGCCAATGAACCACAGCGCCGATCCGATGATCAACGACTGGATGTGGCCCTCGCTCTGCCCCTGCGTCACGTAGTAGCCGTAGCGAACGAATGGCACCGTGCCCAGCGCCAACAGCACCATGCCGAGCATCCCGTAGACGTGCATCGGCCGGTACAGCAGGAAGCTACGGATGATCACGCCGCCCGCGCGAAGCACGTGGCTGGCGATGCCGCTGATCAGCCGGGAAGGACGCGAGACGTGGCGCGCCGCGATCGGCACGTTCACGATCCGCATTCGCTGATCGATCGCGTTGATCAGTGTTTCGTGCGTGTATGTGTGATCCGAAAGCACATTGAGTTTCATCGCCGCCTCGCGCGTATACGCGCGGAAGCCGGTCGAGACATCGATTCCCGGCACGCGGAGCAGGCGCTGCATGATGAAGTTGGCGATCTTGTTCCCGTACTTGTTCGCCTTCTTCATCGGCAGCTCGTCGATCAGACGGCTGCCAATGGTGATGTCGGCTTCTCGCGCGACCAGCGGCGCGATCAGCTCCGGGATGCGGGACTGGTCGTAGTGGTTGTCTGCATCGGTGTTGACGATGACATCGGCGCCACGCAGGACCGCTTCTTGGAGCGCCGTCTTGAACGAGGCTGCAAGCCCACGGTTCATCGGGTTCGAGACGACGTAGTCCGCTCCGGCGCGAAGCGCCACCGCGACCGTGTCGTCGCGCGAGCCGTCGTCGAGCACCAACACCTCGACCGAATCGATGCCTGGCATCTCACGCGGAATCTCGCGGATGACGCCGCCAATCGTCGGCGCCTCGTTGAGTGCGGGGATAGTGACGATCAGCTTCATGGCGGACTCCATTCCGTTCGTGCGACGAGTGTGCCTGAATCTGCGATCGCTTTCAGTCAGCGAACTCCCTATGCAAACGCCGCTGGCGCCCTGAAGATCACGGCGCGTCTTCGACGGCGACCGCGGCAAACGTCTCGCGATCCGAGAGTCCCCAGTCGCGATCCGTCACCCGCACTGGCGTACCCAGCGCCACCTCGATCGCGGCGCGGTCGAGGCCGGTCTGCAGCGACAGCGCCTGCAGATCGCGCGGCGAAATCGCCATCGGCGCAGGCACGGCCGATAGCTGCCCGCGGTCGATCGCGTAGACGAACAACTGGTCTCCCGCCGAAGCGCGGTCCCAGTGCGTCAACTGAAACGCTGGATGCGCCGTCAGAACGCTCGCGTACGCCAACGAACTGAACGCTGCGTCATCGC
>JANPBN010000145.1:0-12166 GCA_031430415.1 Dehalococcoidia bacterium | reverse complement strand
ATCATCTACGACCGGGCGCACACGCGTGATATCGATCAGCTCTCGGGCCTCGCGCACACGATGCCGCTTGCGGCGACCGTGATGGTCATCGCCGGACTTGCGTCGCTCGGGTTACCCGCGATGTCCGGCTTCGCTGCGGAGCTGCTCGTGTTTCTCGGAGCGTTCGACAAGTACACCGTGCCGACGATCGCGGCCGTGTTCGGCATCCTGCTGTCGGCGGGATACATCACGTGGATGATCCAGCGCGTGTTCTTCGGCCTGCCCAACGAACGCTGGGCATCGTTGCCGGATGCGAACCAGTGGTGGGAGCGCCTGCCGATGGCGGCGCTCGTCATCGTCATCATGGGCGTCGGCGTATATCCGGCGATGGTCGTCGATGTCATCGACACGGGCATGGTGAACGTCATCAAGGCGCTGGGGTAGGGCGAGAGGGAGCGTAAGACAGAGTGCTGGCAGATCTCGACAGGCTGGGCCCGGTGCTGGTGGTGCTCGTCACCGCTGGCCTCATCGTGCTCGCGGATCTGGTGATTCCGAGGAATCGCGTCAAGGCGCTTGCCGGACTCGGCGTTGCGGGCCTCGCCGTGTCCGCGGCGTGGCTTGCGTTCCTGATATGGCGCGGCCGCGAGGCAGCGTACTTCTCCGATACGATGGTGCTGGACAACTTCAGCATCTTCTTCACGTTCATGTTCATTGGAGTCGCCGCGGCGGTCATGATCGCGTCGCTGGACTACGTTGAGCGGTTCGGGCAGCACCAGGGTGAGTTCTTCGCTCTGCTTCTCATTGCGACGGCCGGAATGATGCTGCTGGCCGGTGCGCGTGATTTGGTGACGATCTTCGTCGCGCTGGAACTTACGTCGATCACGCAGTTCATCCTCGTCGGCTTCCGACGGGACGATCGCGGCAGCGAGGCCGCGCTGAAGTACTTGCTGCTGGGCGCCGTGTCCTCCGCTGTCGTGCTGTACGGCATGGCGTTCCTCTACGGTATCGCCGGCACGACGCACCTTGTTGCGACCGATGGATCGGCCAGCATCGCGTCAGTCATCGCATCGGGCGAGGCCGGCAATCGCAGCGCGCTCATCGTCAGTATGGTGTTTCTCGCTGCGGGATTCGGCTTCAAGATGGCGATCGTTCCGTTTCAGATGTGGGCGCCCGATGTCTACGAAGGCGGTCCGGCGCCGGTCGCGGCGTTCCTCTCCGTCGGCGGCAAGGCGGCCGCGTTCGCGGTCGTACTGCGAATCTTCTACGAAGGTTTCGGTACGGACACATTCGTCACCGAGGACTGGAAGATGCTGTTCGCCGTGATCGCCGCGATCACCATGACCGTCGGCAACATCATGGCGCTGCGCCAGACGAACATCCGCCGGATGCTCGGTTACAGCTCCATTGCGCAGGCCGGGAACTTCCTCGTCGGCCTCGCCGCGATCTCAGCGGCCGATGAGACTCAGTTCGGCGCGAGCGGCGTCGTCTTCTTCCTGGCGACGTACGCCTTCACGAACCTCGGGGCGTTCTTCGCCGTCATTGCCATCTCGAACCGGACGAACAGTGACGAGATCGCCGACTACGCTGGCATCGCGCGACGCGCGCCGGTAGCCGCGGCCGTGCTGACCTTCTGCTTGCTCTCGCTCACGGGACTCCCACCTACGGCTGGCTTCTGGGCGAAGCTCTATGTATTCAACGCAGCCGTGCGCGCCGACATGGTGTGGCTCGTACTGATCGCGGTTCTGAACACCGTGGCATCGGCGTTCTACTACCTCGCGGTGGCGCGGCAGATGTGTATGGGCGCGGGCGACAGCGACGAACCCATCGACACGCCTGCCATGTCGCAGGGCCTGCTGGTGGCCGCCGCCGCCGGGGTCGCGGCCTTCTTCGTCTTCCCGTTCCCGCTGATCGAGGCAGCGCAGCGCGCGGTCAATTCGTTCTAGCGGATGTCTTGGCGCAGACCGGCGGTCCGTCGCCGATCGAAAAGGCCGGTGCAGGCTATACAGCCCCGCGCCGGCCTCTCCTTTGGATGTGCGGTCGCGCGAAGTGCAGTCCGGCGCGTCTCCGGTGCCGCCTGGTGCAATCGCCCCCGTGAATGATCGACGCGACGCGTCCTGTTCTGATGAGGGGATCGCCGGATCCTCCGGCCGCGAACCCATGAACTCGCTCAGTGGTGGTGCGCGCCGCCGAGGATCGCGTCCTCGTGCGTGCGCATGACCGCAGCATCACCTGCCTCCTCGTGATCGTAGCCGAGCAAGTGCAGGACGCCGTGGACGAGCAGGTGTCCGGCTTCGTCCTGTAGCGTCACTCCGTACTCCAGCGCCTGCCGCTGTGCCGTCTCGACCGAGATGATGACGTCACCAAGGTGCTGCCCGATCCCGTCCGGCGCGACGAACGCATCGCCCTCCATCTGTGCGAACGAGAGCACGTCCGTTGGTGCGTCGGTGTTTCGATACGCGCGGTTCAGTTCGCGTATCGCGGCGTCGTCCGTGAGCAGCACGCTCAGTTCCGTACCGGACGCAACGTCTTCCGTTGCAAGTGCAAGTGCCGCGAGTCCCTTCATCGTATCGAGCTCGATGCCTCGCGCGTCGATGTCGCATGCCAGATCGATGTCGTAGCGTGAGGCTGGATCGCCGATCGCCACGCCTACGTCTTTCGCAGCGATGCGGCGAGCGTGCGCAGTCGTGCCGTGCTGTCGCGCATGCCGCCAGGCCGGCTTCGTTCGAGCCAGATGCGCTCATACTCCGGCAGAACGCGGTCGATGCGCTTTGCCGCGCGCACGAAGCCACGGCTCACCCGAGACGATGCCGCGCCATCTGCGCGCATCTGCTTCGTTGCGGCGATTGCCGCGCCTACGCCGGCCATCTCCGCAGCGCAGAGAATCTCGTCGGCGACGATCTGCGCGTCGGGTCGTCGCATCAGCGCCGGATCGATGCGCGCGGCGGTGTCGCGGATGAAGTCGCTGGTCTCGTCGAATCCACCCGGGCGTGCGCGGTGCACCGGCCAGTCGCTTTCGACGGGCAGGGCAAACATCTGCGCCGGGATCGTGCCGTTGCGCGTCTGAGCGCCGCTCACGGTGTACGCGTTGCCGAGGTCATACATTGCCTGCCCGGTGACGCCCGATGGATCGTCGAAGGCGTGCAGGCTGAGCGCTCGCGCCAGATTCGCTGGGGCGCCCGTCGTGGGTGACCACGACATCGCTGCACCGTACAGCAATCCCAGGTAGGCGGCGGCGAGCGGCTGCATGTGGCCGTTGTCTCCCCACTCTGTCGTCAGCACGCCGGCAGCGCCGCGTTTGCGGCCGTTCGTTGTGGCGTTCTCGATGTTGGCGATCACGTTGTCGGTGCGCCCGATCAGTGAGTTCCAGCCTCCGGCGCCGGGACAGACGTAGAACGGCAAGCCAGCCTTGCGGAATGCACGAGTATCGCGATCGTACGGATGGTCATGCTCATAGCCCCACTCCAGCGCCGTCACGTCGCGCGGGATCTCGCTGATCAGCTCCGGGTGCTGCATGACGATGTCGCCCCAAAACATCATACGCCGCCCATGCTTCTCGGTGAGCCGGTGGATCTTGAGCAGGAACTCGAGATACACCCGTCCCGCGCCGCGCTCGGCGACGGCCTGCGCGCTTTTCCCGCGGCCGAGATCGAATGTCTCATCGCAGCCGACGTTCACGTTGCTGCTCGTGAAATGCGGCAGCAGTTCGGCGTACAGGCCATCGATCAGATCGAGCGATCGCGGATCGGCGGGGTTGAGCGTAAAGGGCGGCAATTTACCCCAGGGCATGGTGGTTCCGCGCGGCGCTTCGGCGAGTGCACTGTAGGGCTTCTTCTCGAGCCAGCGTGACATGTGCCCGAACGAGTTCTGGTTCGGCACGAGCTCGACGTGGCGATCCCGGCAGAACGAGTCGAGTGCGAGGAGCTCCTCGCCGGTGAATGGCGATGCGTCTCTCCACACAGCGCGGTGCGCGTCGTAGGCGAATGTGTGCTCCATGTACAGCTGGAACTGGTTGATCTTCCAGCCGGCGAGCATATCGATGAGCCCGTACAGCGTGGCCATGGTCGGCACGCGATCGCGTGACACATCGAGCATGACGCCGCGGTGCGCGAATTCCGGCGCGTCTTCGATGTGCAGCAGCGGCACGCGGCGGCCGCACTGGCGCACGATCTGGGTGAGCGTCGCGAAGGCGTAGAAGACGCCCGCAGCGTCGTGGCCGACGATCGCCACGCGCTCTTCGCCGATCGTAAGGTGATAACCCTCGCGCTTCCGCACCGCCTTCGGATCGATGACGGCCACGACGCCTTCGCGCTCCGCGAGGCCCGGCGCCGCGCGCACTTCCCAGCGCACGCCAGCATCGCGCTCGAGGGCCTCTTGCAGCATCCGCGCGCCCGGAAGGCACTGCGGCGCAGCGTCGGCGTGGAGGACGATCGTTCGGTCAGCTGCCAGTCGGCGTGACCCACCCTCGACATCGATCGTTCGCGGGCGCGGCGCAAGATGTAACTTCATGGCAATGCCTCTGGTGTCTGTGCTGCGTCGTCTGCGGCGCGAAGCGCTACACGTCCTGGCGGTTTTCGATGGCGCGCGAGAGTGTGACGTCGTCGGCGTACTCAAGATCGCTGCCCATCGGCAGGCCGCGCGCGAGGCGCGTCACCCGCACCCCGAGCGGCGTCAGCAACCGGCTGACGTACATCGACGTCGCCTCCCCCTCAAGGTTCGGATTCGTCGCCATGATGACTTCGGCGACGTTGCCGCTCCGCAAGCGCGTCAGCAGTTCGGCGACCTTCAAGTCGTCGGGCCCAACTCCGTCCATCGGGGAGATGACACCGTGAAGCACATGGTAGAGGCCGTGGAAGCCGCGAGTGCGCTCAACCGCGAGGATGTCCAGCGGCTCTTCGACGACGCAGATCATCGTCCGGTCGCGGTCGCTGTCCCGGCAGATCGTGCAGGGATCGCTCTCGGTGACGTTCTGGCACACCGAACAGAGGACCGTGCGTTCCTTCAGCTCCGTGATCGCTTCGGCGAGCGCGATCGCCTCGTCGTGCGGGATGCGAAGGAGGTGATAGGTCAGCCGTTGCGCGCTCTTCGGACCGATGCCGGGGAGCTTGTGGAACTCGTCGATGAGGCGCATGACGGGGGCGGCGAGGGATTCGTTCATGGGCACCGGTCGGCTCTGCGCGATAGCATCCAGCGGATCGTGGGGCGACGGTGAAGTGGCGTTATCCCGTCAGGCCGGGGATGCCGCCGATGCCCAGACTGCCAGCGAGGCCGGCGAGCTGGCCCATCTGGAGCGATTGCACTTTCGCGAGCGCTTCGTTGAGCGCCGCGGTGACGAGGTCCTCGAGCATCTCGACATCGTCGGGATCGATGACTTCCTTGTCGATTTTCAGTGACTCGACCTGCATGCCGCCTGTCAGGACGACATGGACGGCGCCGCCGCCCGATGTGCCTTCGGCGCGCTTCTCGCCGAGGTCGGCCTGCGCCTTCGCAAGGCGTTCCTGCATCTGCGCCAGCTTCGCCATCATGTCGCGGTTCATTGCCATCGATGCAAACTCCTAGTCGTGTGAGATGATCGTTGCGCCGTGATTCTGCACCGCGTGCTGAACGAGGGAACTCTTGCTCAGGGCCTTCGCGGGCTTCGCAGCAATGATACATCGGATCGTCACTGGCGCTCCCAGGATTTTCGACGCCACGTCTTCCGCCACCTTGCGAAGTTCGGGCGTATCGAACGTAGCCTTGTGAAACTCCTGGTGGAAGGCGATCGTCAGTACGCCGTCTTGCCAGGATGCTGCGTGGCACGAACCGTTGAGCAGCCCGCCGATCTTGCCGCCCAGACGATGCGCGTTGCGCACGTCCGTGCGCAGACGTTCGATGAAGCCATCGAGGATGCCATCGCCGGTGATCGGCGCCTCCGCCAGTGTGCTGTCCGGCAGGGCGGTCCCGGGCGGGGCGGTGACGGCTGCGGCGCCTTCGGCTTCGACCGGCGCCGGCTCGTCCGGCACGTCGGGTGCAGGCGGGATGACCGGCGCACGGCTGCCGACCATCCGTGCGATGTCCTCGGCCGACGCGCCGGTGATGTTGTCCTTGCGGAGATCCACGGGCACGCGCTCGGGCGGCGCTGCTCGCTCCGGTGGCCGCTGCTGCGCGGGCGGACTCGGAGGACGCTGCATCGGTGTGGAGGGGCGTGGCGCCGCTGACTGCACAGGCGCAGCCGTCGGCGCTGCAGGCGCGGGTGTCATCATCGACTCCGCGACGGCGAGTTCGATCGGCAGCGGCGACAGCGGATCCTGCCTTAGATCGGCCTCGCTCAGGAGTCGCAGCGCGCGGACGATGGTGCCGCGGGCAACGCCGTCGATGCTGGCCCGCATCTCTTTGACCTGCTCGGGCGTCCATGCGCTCTCGCCCGCGACTCCCGCCTCGACCAGCAGAAGCTCGCGGAGGTGCTGCACGAGTTCCTTCTGGAACTGCTTCAGGCTCAGGCCGTCATCGCGCACGGCGCCGACGGTCGACAATGCGCCTGCCAGATCGCCGTGGAGCACCTGCACGGCCAATTCGCGCGCGCGCTCATCCGCAACGAGTCCCAGGCCTTCACGAACGGCTTCAATCGAGGCATCTTTGCCGTACGAGTCGCAGATCTGTTCGAGCAGGTTGATGGCGTCGCGCAAACTGCCTGTGGCGCTTCGCGCCATGAGTTCGAGGCCTTCGCGTGGCACCGAAATGCCTTCAGCAGCGGCGATGACCCCAAGACGATCGGCTGTCGCCGCGAGTGGAATGCGCTTGAAATCCTGCCGCTGGCAGCGCGAAATGATCGTCGCGGGCAGCTTGTGGACCTCGGTCGTCGCCAGGATGAAGACGATGTGCGGCGGTGGCTCCTCGAGCGTCTTGAGGAGCGCGTTGAACGCCGTCTCGGTGAGCATGTGGACTTCGTCGATCAGGTAGACCTTGTGCGCCGCCTTGCCACCCATCGGCAGATAGCCGACGCTGTCGCGAAGCTTGCGGATCTCCTCGACGCCGCGGTTGCTGGCGCCGTCCATCTCGATCAGGTCGAGCGACCGCCCCTCGTTGAAGTCGCTGCACGAGCCGCACTCGTTGCACGGCTCGCCGGTGCGGTCCTTCGCATCCTCGGCATTGCGTTCGCAGTTGATGGCCTTCGTCAGCAGGCGGCCCATGGTCGTCTTGCCGGTGCCGCGCGGTCCGGTGAAGAGATATGCGTGCGACAGTTTGCCGGCGGCGAGCCCGTTGATCAGCGTCCGCTTCACGATCTCCTGTCCGGAGACATCGGCGAAGCGCTGCGGCCGCCATTTTCGGTAGAGCACTTCGGTTGGCATACGGGGCCTCGGAGAAACAACTAGCCTGCGGACGCCCTGGGGTGCCCGCAGTATAGGCGACGTTTCGTCGATGCGGAACGCGCACGTGCGCGCGCCGTTATGGAGACATGACACCCCACTGGAGGCTGCCGCTACAGGTTCACGTCTGCGTATAATGCCGCACTTCGCGGGGCCGCGGAGAATCTTGCCCGGACCGATGTGATGTCGAACGAGACCGTACTGCAACTCCGGACGGAGGCGCTTCGCTCACTTGCCGATGCGCCGGATCAACGCGCGCTCGACGATTGGCGGATCGAATACCTGGGCCGCAAGGGTCGTCTGACGGGCGTGCTGCGCGGCCTGTCCGAGCTCTCGATCGACGAACGCAAGGAACTTGGCGCGGCCGCCAACGCCCTGAAGACGGAGTTGGAGGAAGCGTTCGAGGCGCGCGCCGCATCGATGCGCACGGCGACGCTCGCCGCATCGCTCGAGAGCGGCAAGATCGACGTTACGCTGCCCGGCAGACCGCATCCGCAGGGCGGCTTGCACCCCGTGACACAGGTGACGCGCCGTATCCTCGATGCGTTTCGTTCGATGGGCTTCTCGATCGCCGAGGGGCCGGAGGTCGAGCTCGACCACTACAACTTTGAGGCGCTGCGAATCCCGGCGGACCATCCGGCGCGCGACATGTGGGACACCATGTGGGTCGACCACGAGGTCGACGGCCGGCGGCCGATGCTGCTTCGTACGCACACCTCGCCGGCGCAGATCCGCTTCATGGAGCAGCACAAGCCGCCTATCCGCGTCGCGGTGCCTGGTCGGGCGTACCGATTCGAGGCGACCGACACGACGCACGAATGGCAGATGACGCAGATCGAGGTGCTGGCCGTCGATGAGGGCCTCTCGCTGGCACACCTCAAGGGAACTCTGCTCGATCTGATGCAGCGTCTCTTCGGCCAGGAGCGCCGCATCCGGCTGCAGGCGTCGTACTTCCCGTTCGTCGAGCCGGGCGCCGAAGTGGCCGTCGACTGCTTCAACTGCAGCGGCGACGGCTGCGCCACCTGCCACCACACTGGCTGGATCGAGATGATGGGCGCCGGCATGGTGCATCCGGAGATACTTGAGTCCATGGGCATCGATTCGTCGCGCTACACAGGCTTTGCTGCCGGGATGGGCGTCGAGCGCCTGGCGATGCAGGTGTTTGGCGTCGAGGACATTCGTTATTGGTATCAGAACGACCTGCGCCTGTTGAAGCAGTTCTAAGGATTCGATGAGAGTCTCACTCAAGTGGCTGAGCGAGTACGTCGACTTGCGTCTTCCGCCGGAAGAACTGGCGGCGAAGCTCACGCACGCCGGTCTCGCGGTCGACGCGATCGTCCGCATGGGCGGCGACTGGGGCGACGACATCCGTGTCGCCCACGTCGATGCCGTCGAGCCGCATCCCAACGCCGACCGCCTGCGCCTCGCCAGCGTCGACGTTGGCGGAGGCGAGATGCATCGCGTCGTCTGCGGTGCGCCGAACCTTGCGGTCGGGCAGAAGATCGCATTCGCCACCGTTGGAGCGCGCGTGCGCGATGGCCACAACGGCAAGCCCGCCGTCCTCAAGCCGGCGGTGATTCGCGGCGTTGAGTCGGCGGGCATGGTGCTGAGCGAATACGAGCTCGGTCTTTCGGAGGACCACGATGGCATTCTCGTGCTGCCAAACGATGCAACAGTCGGAACGCCGCTCGCGGATCTGCTGGGCGATGTGATCTTCGAGCTGTCGGTGACGCCGAACCGCACCGACTGGCTGTCCGTCGTCGGGATTGCGCGCGAGGTCGCGGCGCTGACCGGCGAGACAGTTCGGGAGCCGTCGACGGATTACGCTGAGTCGAACGTTCCGGTGAAAGGTCGCGCCGCCGTCGACATCCACGCGCCGGACCTCTGCAGCCGCTACGTCGCCACCGTCATCGAGAAGGTGACGATTGGGCCGTCGCCGCAGTGGATGCAAGACCGTCTTGCCGCGCTGGGGCAGCGGCCGATCAACAACATTGTCGACATAACGAACTACGTCACGCTCGAACTGGGGCAGCCGCTCCACGCGTTCGATTACGACGAGATCGCCGGCCGCCACATCATTGTCCGCCGCGGCGAAGACGGCGAAGAGTTCACGACCCTCGACAACGAGGCGCGTACGCTGACCGAAGATATGCTCGTCATCGCCGACGAGCAGGGGCCGGTCGCGCTCGCGGGCGTCATCGGCGGCTTGGAGAGCGAGGTAACGGGCAAGACCGTGAACGTGCTGCTCGAGGCCGCGTCGTTCAATGGCGCCAGCGTCCGCCGCACGAGCGTCGCATTGAAAGCCCGCAGCGAGGCATCATCTCGGTTCGAGAAGGGCCTGCCATCGGAACTCGTCGCGATCGCCTCAAAGCGCGCGACGAAGCTTCTCGTCGAGATCGCAGGCGGCCGCGCGTTGGCCGGCCGCATCGATGTCTACCCCGGCAAGTCGCGCGAAGTGCGCGTCGAAGTCACGAAGGAGCGCATCGCGCGGGTCCTCGGCATCGATCCGCCCGTGTCGAAGGTGCGCTCCGTGCTCACCGGCCTGGGCTTCTCCGCACGGTGGGTGCCGCCGGATCGCTACGTCGTGCGCGTGCCGTACTGGCGCCCCGATGTCCGTATCGCCGATGACGTCGCCGAGGAAGTCGCGCGGATCATCGGTTACGACGAGATCCCGTCCCAGCGACTCGACGGATCGATTCCCGCACCCGTCATCGATCCGCTGCGAGAACTTCGCGAGCAATCGAAAGACATCCTTGCCGCCGCCGGCATGCGCGAAGTGATCTCCTACTCGCTGACTACGCTCGATGCCATCGCGCGCGTGGTGCCGGCCGAGGAACTGGCGATCTATCCGCCGTTCCGCATGGTCAATCCGATCTCCGCTGACCACGAGTACCTGCGCCCGACGCTGCGCGCCAGCTTGCTCCAGACGCTGGCATCGAACCTCCGCTACCAGAAGGGCGAAGTCGCCATCTTCGAGGCAGCGCGCACATACCAGCGTCCGGACGAGCGCGTGCAGCAGTCCGGTCGCCCGTTCGGCGAGGCCGCACTGCCGGAGGAGCGCGAGCTTCTCACGGGCGCGATCAGCGGCCAGCGTCTCGACCGATGGGGGCGCCCGTCCGCCGACGCCGTCGACTTCTTCGACGCGAAGGCCTACGTCGAGTCGCTGCTCGATGCGCTGAACGTTGATGCCACGTGGACGCCGGTCTTCGAGTTCGCCCTCACGCCGGGGCGCACCGCCGAGATCCGCGCGGGCAGCGACCGCATCGGTGTGCTCGGCCAGGTGCACCCGGACGTGGCCGCGTCGTTCGATGTCGGCGCCGACTGCTTCCTGTTCGACATCTCGCTCGACGTGCTGCTGAAACACGCGGGCGTTGCGCGCAAGTTGGCGCCGATCTCGCGCTTCCCGGCTGTCGAGCAAGATCTGGCGCTGATCGTCGATGACGACACGGCCGCCGGCGCGCTGCAAGACGTACTCGAAGCTGCTCCCCTCGTCCGTGAGGCGCGCATCTTCGATGTCTACCGCGGCGACCAGGTTCCGGCCGGAAAGAAGTCGGTCGCGTTTGCCGTGGTCTACCAGTCCCCCGACCACACCCTCACTGACGACGAAGTCGCGAAGGCGCAGCGAAAACTCCTCGAACGCCTCCGCCGCGAATTTTCCGCCGAGATCCGCGGTTCGTAGGGGCGCTCCTTCAGCACGGCGAGGGTAACGGACATCCGGCGACGAGCGCGCTGGCCGCGCAGAGCGAAGGAGGCGTGGCGATGACGAAGCTGGCACTCGGCCCTATCGGACAGATCGCGCTGACTGTCTCGCGGCTGCCGGAGGCCGAGAAGTTCTATCGCGATGTCTTGGGTCTCCAGCACCTGTACACCTTTGGCAACCTCGCGTTTTTCGACTGCGATGGACTGCGACTGTTCATCACCGCGGCTGACGATGAGATGCACAGCCGCCAGCACTCGGTGATCTACTTCCGCGTTCCGGACATCGGAGCGGCGTACGAAGAACTAACAGGCAGGGGTGTGGCATTCGAGGGAGCGCCGCACATGATCCATCGCCACGAGGACGGCACCGAGGAGTGGATGGCGTTTTTCAAGGATCCGGACGGCAACATCCTGGCGATCATGTCGCAGGTGAAGGCGGCCTAGTTCACGGGTGGGTTGTATGGAGTGAAGCCGAGGAGTCCGTCGATCGACTCTTCGTCGAAGCCGATCACGACCTCGCCATCGATCACCGTGACGGGCGTGCCGTCGGCGCCCAGTTCGACCATTTCCTTGCGTGCATCAGGATCCGCGTCGACGTCGCGCTCGGTGTACTTCTGGCCGCGCGACTCCAGGTGCAGGCGCACCATCTCCGAGAACTCGCAGTAGCCCTGCGCGAACAGCACCACCGTATGTTCCGCCGAGGACGCTCCCGAGGACGCTCCCGAGGCGGACGAGGTCACGCCCGCGCAACCTCAGCCTGCTTCGCGATCGTGGCGAAGGCGTTGGCGTCGCGGACGGCGAGGTCAGCGAGCATCTTGCGGTCGATCGTGATGCCGGCCTTCGTGAGGCCATCGATCAAGCGGCTGTAGGTCGTGCCGTTGAGACGCGCGGCCGCGTTGATGCGGGCGATCCACAGCCTGCGGAAGTCACCCTTGCGCTCGCGGCGATGCACGTAGGCGTAGTCGAGCGCGTGCAGCAGCGACTCGTTCGCGCGACGGAACACGGAATGCCGCTGGCCCTTGTGGCCGGCCGTCATCCCGATGATCTTCTTGTGCCGCGCCCTCGCTGTGACGCCCCGCTTCACTCTCGGCATCGTACTGGACTCCTGGACTCCTGGTGACTGGTGAATAGTGATTGGGTGGCGA